>JADGNL010000120.1 GCA_017883495.1 Methanomicrobiales archaeon
GGTCGGCCGATCACCTTAATAGACTCCGAACGCCAACGTACAGCTTCCAGTGCACATGACTCCGGACATCCCCCCGGTCGAGAATCCCTCGCTCGGTCTCTTCAAGAGGTACTTGACCGAACGCGCCCGGATCTTCAGGAACCGGGAGGTCCTCCGGCACTCCTATCGCCCCCAGATCCTCCCTCACCGAATGCCGCAGATCGACGAGATCGCCTCGATTCTGGCGCCGTCGCTCCGGGACGAGACCCCGTCGAACATCCTGATCTACGGCAAAACCGGCACCGGGAAGACGGCCTGCGTCAGGTATGTCGGCGGCGAACTCGAGAAGGCTTCGTCCCAGACCTCGCTCTGCACGGTGGTTCACATCAACTGCGAGGTGATCGATACCCAGTACCGGGTCCTCGCGCAGATCGCAAAGGAGGTCGAGCACCCCGAGGAGATCTCGTCCGACAAGCTCCGGACGCACATCCCGATGACCGGCTGGCCGACGGACCAGGTCTACCTCGAGCTCAAGAACCAGCTCGAGGCGCGCGGCGGCGTGCTCGTGATCGTGCTCGACGAGATCGACAAGCTCGTCAAGAAGAGCGGCGACGACACCCTCTACAACCTGACACGAATCAACGGGGACCTCAAGGCCTCGAAGGTCTGCATCATCGGGATCTCGAACGACCTCTCGTTCAAGGACTTCCTCGACCCCCGGGTTCTCTCGTCGCTCTCGGAGGAGGAGCTCGTCTTCCCGCCGTACAACGCCCCGCAGCTCTGCGACATCCTGCAACAGCGTGCGGATGGCGCGTTCATCGAGGGTGCACTCGACGAGGGTGTGATCCCGCTCTGCGCTGCGCTCGCGGCGCAGGAGCACGGCGACGCGAGACGGGCGCTCGACCTGCTCCGGATCTCGGGCGAGCTGGCCGAACGCGAGTCGGCGGACGAGGTCGCCGAGCGGCACGTCAAGATGGCCCAGGCCAAGATCGAGACCGACTCGATGATCGAGTGCATCTCGACCCTGCCGACCCAGTCCAAGGTCGTGCTCTACTCGATGATCCTGCTCGAGCAGCTCGGGCAGATGATCTTCACCTCGGGCGAGGTCTGCCGCGTCTACCAGGAGGTCGCGACCGCGCTCGATCTCGACGTGCTGACGAACCGTCGGATCACGGACCTGATCTCGGAGCTGAACATGCTCGGCGTGATCAATACGCGCGTGGTCTCGCGGGGGCGGTACGGCCGGACCAAGGAGATGTGGTTCGACGCGAACTCGGGCAAGATCCAGGAGGTCATTACGAAGGACCCGCGGTTGACCGAGCAGGGACTGAGTCAGATGGACAAGAACTGGGTCAAGAAGACGCTGCGGTGGTGACCATGGACGAAACAGATACGACGCTGGTGAGACTGCTTGAAGAGAACAGCCGGATTCCGACGGTCGAGCTGGCCGCGATGCTCACCCTTCCGGCTGCCGAGGTCGAGGAGCGGATCAGGGCCCTCCAGGCCGCAGGAGTGATCCGGCGGTTTACCGCGATCGTGGACCGGGCGAGGACCGACCACGAGGGGGTCGCGGCGATCCTCGAACTGAAGGTCTCGCCCGAGCGCGACCACGGGTACGACCGGCTCGCCGAGCGGATCGCGCGCTTCGACGAGGTCCGGTCCGTCCGGCTGATCACGGGGACCTACGACCTCCACGTGCTCGTGACCGGGAAGGACATGCAGGAGATCGCCCGATTCGTCTCGGAGCACATCGCTCCGATGGAGCGGATCCGCGAGACGGCGACGCACATCATCATGAAGTCCTACAAGGAGAACGGCACTCTCCTCCTCTCGCGCGACGCGGGCGGCGAGCGGCAGCCGTTCTCGTTCTAGGTGTCGCATGCGCGACCACGTCTCGCGTGCCGCCCGGGCGATCCCCCCGTCCGGAATTCGGCGCTTCTTCGACCTCGTCCAGACCATGGACGGCGTGATCAGCCTCGGGGTCGGCGAGCCCGACTTCTCCACGCCCTGGAAGGCGATCGACGCCTGCATGTACGCCCTCGAACAGGGGCAGACCTCGTACACCTCGAACCGGGGCATGCCCGCGCTTCGCGAGCGGATCACGGACGACCTCGCCCGCGATTTCGGGCTCTCCTACGACCCCGAGACCGAGGTGATCGTCACGTCCGGCGTCTCGGAGGGGCTGGATATCGCGATCCGGGCGGTCACGGACCCGGGCGACGAGGTGCTCGTGGCCGAGCCGAGCTACGTCAGCTACTCCCCGTGCGTGACCCTCGCCGGCGGCGTGCCGATCGCCGTCCCGTGCATCGCGCGCGACCGGTTCCGGCTCGACCCCGACCGACTGATGGAGCGGGTGACGCCGCGCTCGAAGGCGCTCGTCATCAACTTCCCGAACAACCCGACCGGGGCCGTGATGACCGCGTCCGATCTGAAGGGGATCGCGGACGTGGTCGAGGACCACGACCTCGTCCTGCTCTCGGACGAGGTCTACGGGGAGCTCAGCTACGAGGCGCTCCACGTACCGGCCGCGACGATCGGCGCGCTCCGCGAGCGGACGATCACCCTGAACGGGTTCTCGAAGGCCTACGCCATGACCGGCTGGCGGGTCGGGTACCTCTGCGCGCCCATCGAACTGGCGGACGCCGCCCTCAAGATCCACCAGTACGTGATGCTCTGCGCCCCGCACATGGGCCAGGTAGCGGCGCTCGCGGCGCTCCGGTCGGCACAGGCCGAAAAGCAGGCGATGGTCGAGGAGTACCGTCTCCGCCGGAACCTGATCGTTGCGGGTCTGAACCGGGCCGGCCTCGCCTGCCACGTCCCGGAGGGGGCGTTCTACGCGTTCCCGTCGGTCGAGGGGACGGGCCTCTCGGACGTAGAGTTCGCCGAGCGGCTCCTCGCCGAGGAGCACGTGGCGGTCGTGCCGGGCTCGGTCTTCGGCGCGGGTGGCGCGGGCCACCTCCGCTGCGCCTACGCGGTCTCGCGCGAGGATCTCTCGGAGGCCGTGCGCCGGATCGAGCGGTTCGTCGCGGGCCTCGGCGAGCAGGCGGCCCCGACCCTCGAGACCGGGCAGACGGCCGACTGAACCATCTACTTCTTCTGCCACCAGACCTTCGCGTAGCGCGAGGGATGGCGGATGACAACCTCATCGGCCCCGGACGCCCCGGTGAGCGTCCCGAGGTAGGCGCGGAGCCGGGAGCGCTGCTCCTCGCTCTCCGCGCTGAACCGCGACGCGAAGTGCTCGAGGGCCTCGTCCAGGTCGGCGAAGCGGTACGTCCGGTCGAAGGCGAGTACGTCGACATGCGGCAGAAACCCGAGCTGGACCAGGACCTGAAAGAGCATATCCGCCTTCGGCCCGCCGCGGTACGGCCCACCGTGGAGCACCGGCCAGAGCGCGGCCGAATGGACCTCGTAGAACGAGGGGTCGAGGAACCAGTAGAGCGCGACCATCCCGCCCGGGGCCGTCACCGCGTCCATCTTCTGGAGTGCCTCTCCTATCTCGTCCATCGTGATCGAGAACGAGGCGATCACGAGGTCGAATGGCGGATCGAGGTCGCGGGCCGGATCGACGTCCTCCCATCGTTTCCTGACGGCGCGGATGTTCCCGATCCCGTCGCGGGCGATGTGCTCCTCGAGGACGGCGACCATGCCCTCGGCGGGTTCGACCGCCACGACCTCGCGGACGCGGGGCGCGATCGGGAGCGCGAGCGTGCCCGGCCCGGCCCCGATGTCGAGAACCCGCGTTGCCGGCGTGAGTGGCAGGCCCGCGATCGTCTCGGCCACGCGCGGCCCGTACTCGTCGCGCGAGGAGGCGTCGTACCGTCGGGCATTCTTCTCCCGGCTCCAGAGGTGCCGACCGTCGTCGTAGCTCCGCGACGACCGGTGCCGCCGCTGCCCGCAGCGCCAGGCCTCGATCCAGTCGATTTCGTCCCCGGGGCAGTCGGCCTCGGTCATGGCTGGTCGTGGGCGCGCGGACCTCTTATGCGTTCCCATGTCCCGGAGCGCGCCCCGGCGGGGCCATCGGGATGTCCCGGGGACGGAGTGCAAGGGCAAATCTCAATTTTCATCGAAATATCGCAGAATCTTTTTATACGTGCACTGCCTCTACTGGTCGAGGTTCAATCATGGCTGGAGAAGAGATGATACGCATCGCCGTCTCGGAACTCGAGCGGCTGATCTCGACGAAGAACGTGGTCGGCGAGCCGGTGGCGATGGGCGACCGTGTGATGATCCCGATCTCGGGGTACGGCTTCGGCTTCGGCGGCGGCTCGGGCAAGGGCAACGCGGGCGAAGGCCAGGCCGGTGCCGGTGGCGAGGGCTCGGGTGTTGGCGCAGCAGCGGGCGTTACTCCGATCGCGGTCGTGGTCCTGGACGGAACGGTCAAGGGGCCGACCGGGGTGCAGGTCCATCTCCTGAAGAAGCGGTCCGAGATGGCCGAGGTGGTCGGGACGCTCTCGTCCTCGCTCGTGCCACAGGTGCTCGACGCCCTCAAGTGCAAGCAGGGCGCCTCCGACGCCGAGTCCGCGGAGGGGGAGTGCTGCTGCGAGCCCTCGTCGTCGGCGTCCCCGAGCACGGTCTGATCCACGATCCCACCCCCTCCTTTCCCGCACATGCCGCTCCTGCTGACGCTCGCGATTATCGTCGTGGTCCTGGTCGTTCTCATTCTGCTCTACCTGACCTTCGTCCCGATCGTCGCGTCGTTTCGTGCCGCGGCATGCCTGACCGTGGCCGAGCTGGCCTGGGGTCTCATCGGCCTCCGGTTCCGCCTCGAGCCCGGGATCGACCAGCGGCTCGACCTCCTCCTCCTCGGGCGGCCGGTCCGGCGGCTCCCGCTCCCGAAACGGGGACCGCAGGCTGCCGAAGCGCCCGGGGAAGCCCCTGCCGTGGAGGCCCCCGGCCCGTCTGTGAACGAGACGATCGGACGCGTTCTCGAGCTTGTCGGATTCGTGCTCCGGATCCGCCCCGACGTCCAGCGGCTTCTTGTCGCGGTCGTGCACGAGACCCGTCTCCGCCTCCGGCTCGGCCTCGTCTTCGGCACAGGAGATGCCCCGACGACCGGCGAGACCTTCGGCGCGCTGATGGCAGTGCGCGGAATTCTGAGCGCCCAGCCCTGGTTCAGCCTGAACGCGACACCGGTCTTCGACGGCCCGGTCTTCGACTGGGACGCGAACGGCGATGTCCGGGTCCGGTCGCCGATCCGGGTGATAGTCCCGGCGCTCAGGCTCTTTCTGCGGCCCGAGGTCCGGGCGCTCGTCCGGAGGGCCCGATCGTGATCGCGAAGGACGCGGTCCGGCTCGGAAACCCCGTCGAGACCGCGGGACGCGTGCTGACTCCCGTCCTCCGCATCCGATACACCGTCGCCGGCGCCGATCCCGGAGTCGGAGGTTTCGGTTCGGTCGAGCCCCTCGGGCTCGTGCTCGAGGAGGCCGGCGGGACGTTCTTCTACGCCTTCGATCTGCCGAAGGGCTGGGACTGGGTCTCGGCCCGGCTGGAAGTCTGATCTCGATTTGCGCCCGCAATACCTGTGCGGTGCGATCCGAGACCGCGGTTCAACGATCGGGGGAGCGAGAGCCGCTCACTCCCCACCGCAGGATCGGACGTGCTCGCGGGCGCGGTGAACCGCGTCGCGATCCCCCTCCTCGAAGAGGTACCGGTCCTCTCCGACCGGGCAGACCGCGATGCAGCGACCGCAGGGGGAGATGTGCCGGTGGACGAGGTCCGCGGAACGCTCGGCACAGGCCCGCTTGTCTGTGAGCGAGGCCGGATAATCGCCTGGCTCGAGCGCGCCGGCAGGGCACTCCTCGATGCAGCGCATACACCGGGTGCAGAGATCCCCCGCGAGTACCGGGTCCGACGGGAGCTCGGCCGCTGTCAACACCGATGCGAACCGGACACGCGGCCCGTACGCGGGCGTCAGGAGCATGTTGCTAACTCCGAACGTGCCGAGGCCGGCGAGGTATGCCGCGTGCCGGTGGGAGAAGAAGGCGACCGGCCGCTCGAGCAGAA
>JADGNL010000121.1 GCA_017883495.1 Methanomicrobiales archaeon
AGTCGGTGGGCAGGATCTCGACGATCGCGAGAGACTGCTGGTTCAAGGTGCAGCGGGCCCCAGGCTTTATCTGCTCGATCTCGATATTCTGGGAAAGCCCGACCAGGAACCGTGGGCCCGCCGACGATCGGATGATCACTCGCGTCGAGTCGATCACATCCGTGACGGTTCCGATCACGAGCGGCGGGCTCTTCATCTGCTCGATCTCGGACTTGAGCTTTCGTACCTCCCGTTCGTACCGGACCTTCTGGGTCTCCAGATACCGCTTATCCGCTTCCAGCTGCCGGAGCTGCTCTCGGATCTCGGTGTTTCGGTCCTCGAGCGTTGTGACTCGCTCAAGGAGGTACCGATAGAGATCCTCGCCTTTCTGAGGTTCAGGAAAATCCTTCAGGCTGTCGGACATGGGGGCCGCATAGGTATATAGGGTAATGACTATAAAGATGTTTGCGAGTGACTATGCAGTGCGAGTTATGCGGCGCGACGGTGGCGGGACCGGGTAAAAAGGTCCGGATCGAGGGAGCCGAGCTCCAGGTCTGCATGGCCTGTGCACGATACGGGACCGAGGTGCAGCAGACACGGACGGGGCCGAAGCGGTACGCCCCCACCTCGTCCGCTTCTCGGCCCGGTGCCCCGCCCATCCGCCACCGGCGCGACCTCTTCGACCAGCTCGTGGGGGAGCTCGTCGACGACTACGGCGAGCGGATCCGGGCGGCCCGTACCGAGAAGGGAATGAGCACGAAGGATCTGGCCCTTGCCACCAAGGAGAAGGAGCTTCTCATCAAGAAGATCGAGAAGGGAGAGCTCGTGCCCGAGGACGAGGTCCGCACCAGGATCGAGAAGGCCCTGGGGATCCGGCTCCTGGACGTCCAAGAGGAATCGATCGCGCGGGAACGGAAGGAGCAGCAGCGACTCTCGACCACGCTCGGCGACGTCCTCTCGTTCAAGAAAAGCCCAAAGTCCTGAGGCATTCCTGAAAATCGGTGCCCCGCCTCACCTGGGGTTTCCGCCCGTGCGGGAAGTCAGCTACGTCTCTTTTTCGCGGCCCCGATCACGAACCGCAGCAGAACCCCCGTCGACCGTTCCTCTCCTCATGGCCCCCTGGTCATTCGGATCGCAGATCGTGTTCGTGCCCGTTTGATCGTGTGCGGGGATAGCGACGACAACGCCTCATACCGCCACTGCTATGATGGGAGAGCGACGACGGGGCTGGCCCCGGGGTTGTACGGGTTCATCCTGACTGCGAGCGAGTAGAGGTACGGGTAGTACTTCTGCAGGTAGCGAAGGTGGTCGACCCACTCGACCACCAGCCGGCGATAGACCCTGTCGCAGTCTGCCGTGAGATGGTCGATGTCGCTCTGCGGGAGGGTGTCGAATCCCGTGCGATATTCGAGCTCCTCGATCAGGTGGAAGACAGCCCGGAGGAGCTCGGTGAACGACTCGTGCTCCAGGAGCATCGGGTTCTCCAGGAGCCGGATCATGAACTCTGCCCGATCGTGCAGGAACGGCTTGAGCGTGACGAAGTCGACGGGCGTCATTTTCAGATCGAAGTTCCGGTCGACCAGGGACGTCCGGACACGGACGAAATCGGCATCAGTCCACTCCGGCCTTGCGAGCAGCGCGGACGCGTACCCGACGAGGCTCCGGTCCCGCGAAGCCAGGCGGGCGAGCAGGTGGTACCCGGTCCAGGAAAAAAAGGTCCCGATCAGCATCCGGAGCTTCTCGAGGCGCTGACGGCGATCCCGGAGCTCGAGCAGCCGCTCAAGCACGAGGGTGACGACCAGGACCGAGATCGGGAGGAATGCGAAGTCCTGCAGGATGTAGAAGTATGTCGACTTCGGATCGGCGAAGATCAGCAACTGCGCAGCATAGAACGTCGCCGAGACAAGAAGCAGCGCGGCCGCCAGGACCACGTCCGAGGATCGCCACCATCGCATCAACCCTTCCTCTTGGTACGAGCGGGGAAAAACGCTGCGGATCATCCGGCCAGCGAGCGGTAGAGCTCGGCGTGGCGCGCCGCGATATCGCGGATGTCGAAGGGAGCCGTCGACGCGCGGGCCTGGCCCTGACAGGCGGCGAGCACCCGGTCATCGCCGAGCAGCCCGCTTGCATCCTCGACCGTCGAGAAGTAGAGGATCGAGGAGCCGAAGATCTCGCGGAACTCGGGGATGGACCGGGCGATCACGGGCAGGCCCGAGGAGAGGGCTTCGAGGATCACGAGGCCGAAGGTCTCCGCGTGCGAGCCCATGAAGAAAGCGTCGGCAGCCGCGTACGGAGCCTCGATCCGGTCGACGTACCCGGTGAAGAGGACGTTCTGGCCGCCCCGCTCCCGTAGGGCCGTGATCCGCGCATAGTCCTTTGAGAGGACGCTGTACGGCAGGCCGCCGACCCAGACGAAACGGATCTCGGGGTGACGCGCCGCGAGCTCGAAGAAGTCATAGATGCCCTTCCGCGGAGTCACCTGAGCGACGGACAGGACGACGCGCTCTTCCTCGCCAATCCCGTACCGCTCTCGGAACGCCGCGCCGAGCGCAGGGTCGGGACAGAATCGTCCGCGGTCGACTCCGTTCGGGATCAGCGTGACCGGCGTGTCGGGGACCATCTCGGTCACCTCTCGGTGACAGGGCGCGGAGATCGTGACGATATGGTCGAAACCCGCGTAGATCGATGGGTAGAGCCGGTTGATCCGGCGGGCGAAGGCGATGTTGCCCTGGTTGATTCGCGGCGTCGAGTGTGCCGTCAGGAGTGAGACGCCGTGCGCGCGGCTCCGGTTGTGGAGTGCGAGCGGCCCGAAGGTGTGGTAGTGGACGAGGTCCGCGTCGGTCGTACCGCGCTTCCACGCGAGCTCGAGGCCGTCGATCCCACCGAGGGCGCGATAGAGCGTGCGGGCGACCGTCGCGCACCCGATGTATCGGAAGAAGAACTGGTCCTCGACGTAGAAACTCACGCGCACCGGCAGTGCCCCCGGACGTAATCGAGCGCATGCCGGATGCATCCGTCCATGTTCAGGTACTCGAACTCAGCGAAGCGGCCAACGAGGTCGACTCCCCGTTCGGCGACGAACTCCCGGACGATTCGAACTGATTCCTGGTAGGCGAGGTCGTAGACCACGTACGCGAACGGCTGGCGAGCGACGCCGGTGACCACAACGTCCTCTATGGAGAGCACGCCCATCGCCTCGAGCCGGTCGAGGACATGGTCGATGAGAGCCGCATCGTCCATCGTATCCACCGGATCGCCGGGGCGGTACGTGCATTCGGCCAGGATCGAGCCGTATCCCGACGGCGCCGCACCTGTGCTGTAGTTCGACGGGAACGAGACCCGGTTGGCGTATCCGAGTTCGGCTTCGGGGAGATAGACCCACGAGAAAGGGGGGACGGGAGCCTGGAGGCCGACGAAGACGCAGGCGACCCCGTTGTAAACCAGTCGGCCGACTGCGTCCGCCACCTCCGGCGGCACCTCGTCGATGGCCGGGATGAGGGCCTGGAGCGGGATGGTCGAGATGCATCGATCGGCCACAACCGTCGTCTTTCCGTCCGAGATCAGGAACCGCCCCTCTTCTCGCCGAACCGAACGAACGCAGAAGCCGCAGCGGATCCGGTCCTCGATCGGAGCCGCGATGGCACGGACCAGGGCCTCGATCCCGCCGGAGGCCGGGTACGAAAAGACGGCCTGGTGGACATAGCCCTCGGTCGGGAGGCCGCAGGCGGCCCGCAGCACGTCCGCGAGCGGAGGACGCGGGACGCGCCCGTCGACCCAGTGGGCCGACATCTCATCGAGCGGGTACTTCCAGATCTTCTCGTTGTACGGGACCATGTAGCAGTTCGCGATCCCGTCGCCGAAGGTCCGGTAGATCCAGTCGAGAAAGGTGCGCGCAGGGGCCTCCTCGCCGCTCTCGGCCGCGAGCTCAGCGGCGATCACGGCCCGGACGAAGCCGTCGACGCAGCGGAACCGGTCGTCGGGCGGAAGGTCGTACAGACCGTTCTCGAATGGGTACTGCACGTACCGGCTCCGGTAGAAGCACTTGGTCTCGCGGTGCCGCTCTTCACGGTTCTGACCGAGTGTCGTCCGCATCCAGGCCATCACCTCCTCGTCGCGCGAGAAGATGATGTGCGAGCCGCCGAGGTCGAAGGTGAACCCGTCCATCGTGACCGACCGGCAGAGCCCGCCGTAGTCACCGGCGGCCTCGAGCACCACGACCTCCTCGCCCATTTCGGCGAGGAGACGGGCGAGGGTGCAGCCGGTCAGGCCGGCCCCGAGGATCGCGGTCGTCACGCTGATTACGTTGGTTCCGGCCGCTTATATGATTGTCCGGGCGCTGTCGTCGCCCGGAACGAAGAGGGTCAGTAACTCCGCCCGATCAGCGCGGTCGTGCCGGCGCGCCCGCAGGCGACGCAGGCCCCCTCGCAGGGGACGACGAGATCGGACCGGACCTCGACGCCGAGGACGGCGCCGCCGGTCTCCTCCTCGATGCGATCCGCACAGGCATGCTCGCCACACCAGCTCACGACCGCGACCCCGCCGTCGAGCGCCGCCGCGAGCTCGGGCATGGATCCGGCTGTCCGGACCTGTCCGGCAAGCTGGTCCGCCGCGTTCTCCGCGAGGGCTTGCATGGCCGACACGAGGAGGTCGCGCACACCATCCGCGGCCGACGCGAGCGGAACCGTGGTCTTCGGGCCGCCCGTCCGGAGCACGGCCGTCGCAACCCCGCCGTCGAGATCGCGGGGGCCGAGCTCGAGCCGGACCGGCACGCCACGCATCTCCCAGTGGTAGAACTTCGCCCCCGGGCGCAGGTCGCGGTCGTCGAGCTTCACGCGGATGCCTGCGGACGCGAGGTCGTCGGCGAGGCGACGGGCTGCCGCCAGCACCTCGTCGCCGCGCTTGCCCACGATGATCGGGACCACGACCGCCTGCACCGGCGCGACCTCGGGGGGCAGCACGAGCCCGCGATCGTCGCCGTGGACCGAGATCAATGCTGCGATGCAGCGCTCCGAGATCCCGTAGCAGGTCTGGTGGGCGAGCCGCTGCTCGCCGTCGCGGTCCTCGTACGTGATCGAGAAGGTCTTGGAGAAATGGTCGCCGAGGTGGTGAACCGTTCCGATCTGGAGGGTCCGGCCGTCGGGCATTACGCAGTCGACCGCGATCGTATAGTCCGCTCCGGGAAACTTGTCCCAGTCCGGGCGCCGCGAGACGAGCACGGGGATTCCGAGCCGATCGTAGAACTCGCGGTACCGATCGACCGCGTCCTCGACCTGGGCCGCGGCCTCCTCCCAGGTAGCGTGGACCGTATGGGCCTCCTTGAACGAGGTGATCTCGCGCAGGCGGATCAACGGACGTGTGTGCTTGGTCTCGTACCGGAAGGTGTTGACGACCTGGTAGAGCTTGAGTGGTAGGTCCGCGTGGGACCGGATCCAGAGCGAGTACATCGGGTAGATCGCGGTCTCGCTCGTCGGCCGGAGCGCGAGCTTCACATCGAGTGGCGAGAGGCCGCCGTGCGTGACCCAGTAGACCTCGTCCTCGAAGCCCTTGATGTGCTCGGCCTCCTTCATGAACTCCTGCTCGGGGATCAGGAGTGGAAAGAGTGTCTCCTCGTGGTCGCGGTCGAGGAGCTCCCGGAGGAGCGCGTAGGTCCGCTTCCGGATCCCGAACCCGAACGGGTACCAGACGTAGAGTCCCTTGACCGGGTAACGGACGTCCATAATCTCGGCCCGCCAGAGGACCTCGTTGTACCACTCGGAAAAATCGGTCCGGGCCGGCAGGGCCCCCGTATCGTCGACCATCAGAAACGAACCTCTATGACACCAGCTGTATGATTTGGGGCGTAATAAACGCCTCGACGGCGGCCGCGAGCGCGACGAAAGGGACCACGTAGCGGACGAAGAGCCGGCCGTACCCGAGCGCCTCGCCAGCAGCGTCCCCCTCGTTTCGGAACAGCTCGCGGCCGAGAGCCTCGGCCAGCAGGAGCCCGAGGCCGGCCGAGACCAGGACGGCGGGGATCTCAAGAATGCCGTGGGGCAGAATTCCGGCGAGGATGAATTCGATCCCCTTCTCGCCGCGGATTGTCTCGATGATCCCGCCGATGACGAGTCCGTTCGAGGCGATCACGAGCAGGGGCACGAGGCCGAAGGTCGCGCCGCCGAGGAAGAGCGCGATGCAGGCGACCAGGTTGTTCAGGAAGATCTTGAGGAAGAGCACTCCGGGCGAATCCGAGAAGATCTCGCCGGCGACCTGGTCGCGAAAGCCGGCCAGAAGCTGCTGGCCAAAGGCCGGGTCCTGCCGAACAGCGAGGACGCCGCCGCCGAGCGCGAGCGCGAAGAACACGGTCGCAAAGAGGAACGACCGCAAGAGTCGCCGGTCAAACATACAGCATCTATCGACCCTATCGAACATATTTGGATCTATGGGTGGGTCTTGGAATCCGCGGCCGATATCCCGAAGCCACTGGCGGAGGAGTTGCGTCGAATTCGCCGGCGTCGTCTGTCTTCAATAACCTCTGATCGGCGAACGCCATCACTTCTTTTCCTCAACGCTTTCGAGGTAAAGATCGGGGATCCGATCGGGGATGCTCTCGGATTGGCAGTGCGGAGCGGGGCGATGAAATCCCCCCTTTCCGCCATTGTCCGCCCAATAATTGTTAGACCCAGAGCATCATCCGCATCATGTCGCGCACGCCGGGGGCGAGCCCGACCACGATCATGGCGAGCACGATAAGGTACCAGAACGAGGTGGCCGATCCCTCGCGTCGGTAGAGCTCGAGGATGTAGATCCCCGGGATCAGGACCAGGAGCTTGAGGGGGAACATCGCGAAGCCCGTCCCTGTTGCCGCGATCAGGGACGAGCCGACCACGTGCTGCTCGACGTAGCCGAGTGGGTGGAGGTCGATCCCGTACGAGGTGGCCGAGGCATCGAGCATGTGGCCGGCGATCAGCACCTGGTAGACGCGGTCCGAGACGTACTCCCAGCGAAAGCCGTACCGGAGCAGGGCCCAGAGCGCGGCCGTTGCGACGGCAGCGAGACCGAGGATGACGGCGGGGACCGCGAAGTCGAGCCGGGTGACGGTCGCGCCATGCCAGAGGAGCAACGCGAGAACGACAACGGCCGAGACAAGGCCGATCATGCCGTAGATCCGGATGCCCCGTTCGCTACCGAGGATCCGATGGCAGAGGTAGAGCGCGACCACTGCGAAGAAGAAGAGCACGAAGAAGATGAGCGGCGTGATCAGCAAGTAACGCCACGGGGCCGGCAGCATGCCCGCGTCCTCGAGCACGCGGGCCATGCCGCCGAGCACGACCCAGGGCAGGGTCGCGAAGAGGAGCCGCCGGTCGAAGGCGAGCCCGGTCCGCTGCATCCAGCGGTAGATCAGGAAGACGGCGATGATCAGGATGAGAGCGTATGTGAGAGTGTCGACGAGCGTGTACGCCCCGCCGCTCTCGATCGGATCAATGTAATATTTGTATATGAACTCCCTGATCATTCATGATCGTAATGAGCGCAGACGAAATAAACATACTCAAGGACGGGGGCTTCGACAAATCGAAGTGGATGCAGCTCCCCCGTGACGTGGTGATCGGCCACCGCGTCCTCGAGCAGCTCCCGGCCGTCTGCGCCGATCTCGGGCTCGGGCGGCGGGTGCTGCTCGTCTCCGGCCGGACGACGATGGACGTCGCCGGCACACGGGCCCGGGAGCTCCTCGCGGCCGACCACGAGGTCGCCGTCCACCTGGTCGGAAGCTGTACCCTTGAGGAGTGTCGAAGGACCGAGGAGGCAGCGCGGGCGGTCGGAGCCGACCTCCTTGTCGCGGTCGGCGGCGGGCGTGTGATCGACACCGCGAAGATCGCGAGCTACAACATCGACCGACAGTTCATCTCGGTTCCGACAGCGGCCTCGCACGATGGGATCGCGTCCGCCCGGGCCTCGGTCGCCGAGCCCGGCGGCGCGGCCTCCCTCCTTGCCCACCCGCCGATCGCGGTCGTGGCCGACACGGGCGTGATCGCGGCCGCCCCCCATCGGCTTCTCGCCGCCGGCTGCGCCGACATCATCGCGAACTCGACCGCGGTCCTCGACTGGCAGCTCTCGCACCGACTCCGTTCGGAACCGGTCAGCGAGTACGCGGCCACGCTCGCCCTGGTGACGGCCGAGATCCTGATGCGGAACGCGGACACGATCCGGCCGCACCAGGAGGCCTCGGCCTGGATGGTGATCAAGGCCCTGGTCTCGTCGGGAGTCGCGATGGCGATCGCGGGCTCGTCCCGGCCAGGTTCTGGCGGCGAGCACAAGTTCGCCCACGCCCTCGAGCGGCTCGCACCGGGCTGTGCCCTGCACGGCGAGGCCTGTGGCGTCGGAACGATCGTCTGCATGTACCTCCACGGCGGAGACTGGCAGTCCATTCGCACGGCCCTGCGGCAGATCGGAGCCCCGACCACGCCCGCCGAGCTTGGTGTCGACGACGAGGTCGCGGTCGAGGCCCTCAAGATGGCAAAGACTATCCGCCCCGAGCGCTTTACAATACTTGACGGCGGGCTGACGGACGAGTCTGCCCACGCTCTTGTCGGAATGCTCTATCAGGAGTAGGTGCGGTATGGTTGGAGAGAGGCCCAAGATCACTCTGATCGGAACGACCCTGGCCCGGCCGGGGCTCGAGTTCGTGTACCAGGGGGCGCTCGCTGCCTGCGACCACTGTAAGGTCAAGAAGGCCTGCAACAATCTCCGGGTCGGGCGCAAGTACCGCATTCTATCGGTCCGGAACATCCGGCACGACTGCCAGGTTCACCTCAACGGTGCGACCTCGGTCGAGTGTGTCGAGTCGCCCGTGGTCGCCCTGATCGGGGCGGACATGGCGATCGTCAACTCGCGTATCCTCTTCGAATGCTCCTGCACCCGGAACGAGTGCAAGGCCTACAACCTCTGCCGCCCCGACGGGATCATCGAGGGCGACCGGTACCTTGTAGGCGAGGTGCTCGGTAACCCGCCCGCTCCGTGCGAGAAGGGCCGCGCCCTGAAACTCGTGGAACTCCGCCCCGTCGGCTAGCGAGCGATCCGTGAGAGCCCATCGGCGAGCGCGACGAGCCGCGGGCGGAATTCGAGGGGTGCGAGCCAATCCCGTGGAATGGCCCCGGCTCCGTACGCAGCCCCGGCGAGCGCCCCCGCGACGGCCCCGAGGGTGTCGCTGTCGCCGCCCATGTTTACGGCGGCCTCGACCGCCCCGGCGAAGGTCGACGTGGTCATGACGACTGCGAGCGCCGCGTGGGCGAGCTCGAGCGCGTCGAGAGACGGAAAGGCCGGGAGTGTCCGCCATGCGCCGAGGACGGCGAGGGTCTCGGGCTCGCGGCAGTCCGCGATGGCCGCAAGATACGCGGTATCCCGGGGCGCCCCGCGACAGAGCTCGCTCGCCATCCGGTTCACGAACCCCGACGCGGCGCCGGCCACCGGGTCGTAGTGCGTGAGCCGTGCCGCGGCCATCGAGACCTCCTCAACAGCCCGCCCGGCGTAGACGATCCCGATCGGCGGGCCACGCATGACCGGGCCGTTCGTCCGGCTCGCGCCGCGCTTCTCGTGGACGAGCCGAGCGGCCGTCGCGGGGTCGACACCCGCCTCCACCAGGGAAAAGACCCGGGTCGAGGTCGGACCGTAGTATTC
>JADGNL010000122.1 GCA_017883495.1 Methanomicrobiales archaeon
GGCGATCGGCGGGAGAGCGGCGAGCCGCGTCCGCAGCCCCCGGAGCATGGCCGCGGCCTGCCCGGCGGACAGCGTGGCCCCGTGGCCCGGGCAGACGGTCTCGATTCCCCCCTCCGCGAGCAGCAGATCGAGGCCCCGATAGGTCCGTCCGAGCGCGTCGCGGTCGAACCCCGCCACGCCGGCGACGCCGGGCTCGAGCGCGTAGAGGAGGTCGCCGACGAAGAGCGTCCGGCCCGCCTGAAAGAGGATGTGGTCCGGCGTGTGGCCGGGCGCGGCGTAGACCCGCCCGAGCTCGCGCCCTCCAACCGCGAGCGGCTCCGAGGGGAGGGGACCGGTGCCGGAAGCGCCGGAGGCGAAGAGCCTCCGGGGAACGGCAAATCCGGGCAGGGCGAGACCGAAGATATCGGCCGCCGTCCGGTGAACGTCCCCCGCGGCCAGGACGTCGGCCCCGATCGCGTGCGCGGCAAACTCGGCTCCCAGCTCCGCCCCCCACTCCGGCGCGGTCGCGGCGTGATAGACGTGGTCGACGTGGCAGTGGGTGAAGAGCACGACCGGCGAAGAAGCGGGGGCGATCTCCCTGACGAGGGCGGCCAGCTCGTCCGCCTGGCGCGCGTCCGCGCCGGCGTCGACGATCACGGCCGCCCCCGCGAGGTCGAGGAGGTAGACGTTCGAGCAGCAGACGTCCGGTTTCCGGAGAAACGGGTAGATCGCCCCCTCATCCAGGCCCGGAATCGGCTGCCAGCACCTCGACTCCATCGGTGGAACGGTCGACCCCGACCGGCAAGAACCTGCCGCACAGGCGGTCGGCCGACACTCCGCCGGCCCAGTGACTTATCAGCTCACAGGGCGAGATCCGTGTGGTTATGGGAGGCCCCACCCGGTCGCTCCGGCTGTACCTGATCCAGTGCATCGTGGTCGCGATCGTCTGCGTGATCGGCTTCCTCACCGTCCTCTCCTACGTCCAGGCGACCGGCCAGCTCGCCGAGCAGGACCAGCACCTCCGGGCCCAGACAGGGGCGAACGCCGTCGAGTCGGTCCGGCTCGTGGACGAGGGGCTTCGCGTGGTCGACGACTCCATGAACCGCGAGCTCACCCGCGCCTTCATCCCGTTCCTCGCCGCCTACGACCGGGCGGGCGGAGACCCGGCGCGCCTCGATCTCGCCGCGCTCCAGCAGGAGTGCGGCGCGGAGGTCGAAGGGCGGCTCGACCTCTACGTGATCTCCGCGGACGGGGCGATCGTGGCATCGACCGCGCCGGAGGTGCTCGGGCTCGACTTTGCCGCGCGGTTCCCGGACTACTACGAACGGCTGAGGGGGATCATGGCGAACGGCACCTTCTCCGCGGACCGCGTGGTCCGATCGGTCACGAACGCCTCCACCGGGGGGGTGACGGGCGAGCTCCGTAAGTTCGCCTTCATTCCCGCGCCCGACCGCCGCAACCTTCTCGAGCTGGGGCTCTCCTCCCCGATCCTCGTCGACGACCGGAGCCGTCTCAGCTACGTGGCCGCGGCCGGCCGCGCGATGGCCCTGAACCCCGACGTGACCCGCGTCTCGGTCTACGACGCGCAGGGGAACCTGCTCGCCGAGAACGGCTCCGCATCGGCCGCTCCCGTCGACGCCGGGACCGCCCTCCTGCTCGACCGGAGCCTCGGGGGCGAGGACGGGATCGAGGTCCGCGAGGCGAACGGCAGCGTCCGGCAGTTCCTCCGTGTCGACCTGAACGACGCGGCAACCGCCTCGGACATGGCCCTCGTGCTCGAGCTCGATTACTCCCATCGGCTCGCAGCCGCCCAGGCCGGCGGCCTCCTCCTCTTCCACCTCGCGACCGGGGCGGCCGCGATCGTGATCGGGGTGGTCGTCGCCTTCGGTGTCGGCCGGTACGTCTCACGGCCGGTGGCCGCGATCGTCGAGGACGTGGAGGCGATCGCCGGGGGCGACCTGGACCGCCGGATCCGGCGGATGCCGAACCGGGAGTTCGAGCAGCTCGTCGAGGCCATCAACCGCATGGTCGCGACCATCCGGCAGTACGGGACCGAGCTCGAGCGCCGGCAGGCCGAGGTCGCGATCGCGGCCGAGATCCAGCGCGCCTTCCTCCCCCGGGCGCTCCCGGACGCCCCCGGGTTCGACCTCGCGGCGGTCAGTCGGCCGGCCCGCGAGGTCGGCGGCGACCTCCACGACCTGATCCCCCTCACGGCCGGCCGGATCGCCGTGGTCTGCGCCGACGTCTCGGGCAAGGGGATCCCGGCCGCGCTCTTCATGGCCCTGACCCGCACCGTGCTCCGGGCGGCCGCGTCCCGGTACGCGGCCCCGGCAAAGGTGGTCCGCGCGGCGAACGAGTCGATCTGCGAGGACGCGGGCGAGCGGGGCACCTTCGTCACGACCTTCTACGGTGTCCTCAGGCCCGAGCGGCGAACGCTCCGGTACGTGAACGCGGGCCACAACCCGCCGCTCCTGCTCAGGGCGTCGGGGGAGTGGGAGACCCTTGAGCCGACCGGGCCCGCACTCGGCCTCCTCTGCGGCGCCGAGTACGCCGAAGCGGAGGTCGCGCTCGACGACGGCGACCTGCTCCTGCTCTACACCGACGGCGTGAGCGAGGCGATCGACGCCGCGGAAAAGGAGTTCGGCGAGGACCGGCTCCGCGCGGTCGTCGCGGCGCACCGGGGCGCGACGGCCGCCGCGATCGCCGACGCGGTGCTCGCCGCCGTCGACGCGCACGTGGCCGGCGCGGAGCAGTTCGACGACATCACTCTGGTGGTCTGTCGAGCGATCGGCGAAGGGTGAGGACGTTCCGGCCGTCACGGCGGGCGTACTCGGCCCGGTCCGTCAGCTCGCGGATCAGGTGGACCCCGAGCCCGCCCACCGCCCGGTCCTCGAGCGCGTCCGCGAGCTCGGGCGGGGGGGCGGCGAGCGGGTCGAAGGCCGGGGCCTCGTCGACCAGCCTGAGGACGACCTCGCCGTCGCGGAGGGCGGCGCAGACCGCGACCGGTCCGGAAGCGCCCCCGTAGCCGTGCTCGACCACGTTGGTGAACCCCTCGTCCAGGACGAGGGCGAGGTCGAACTGGATCTCTTCGCTGCAGCCGCAGCCGGCGAGCCAGGCCTGGAGGGCGTCGAGGAGCGGCGGGA
>JADGNL010000123.1 GCA_017883495.1 Methanomicrobiales archaeon
CTCTACTTCATGCGGAGCTACGAGAACCTCCGGCGGCACCCCGTCGCGTCGCTCTCGGTCTGGCGAAAGACCCCGCCGTTCACGGCTTACCGGGTGAACGGCCGGGTGACGATCCACGAGCACGACCAGATCGCGGCCGAGCTCGACCGGAGCGTCTGGGAAGGGCACGGCGCGGAGTTCGGGGTGCCCACGAAAGGGATGGCCGCGGTCGTCTTCGCGGTCGAGTCGGTCTGGGACCAGACGCCGCGGCCGGAGTCGGCCGGGGTGCGGATTTCGTAGACCCGCAGTCATCTGCGATAACCCACGGGAAACGCCGCATCTCCGCGGCGGCATCCTCCGCCGACGCGTACGCTCGATCCAAAGGCCTATGGTCTCCCGTTTCGAATCCATTGCCATGCGATACATAGCGCTCATCGCGGCCCTCGCGCTCATCGTGATCGCGGCAGGCTGTACCGCCCCGTCCGCGCCGCAGACGGGAACGCCCACGCCCGCCGCCACGGTGACGACCATCCATGCGACCGCCCCGGCGGTCTCGATCGCGGCCGGCTCCGCCCGGGTCGCGTCCGTGGGCGGAACCGCGACAATCCCCATCGTCCTCGCCTCGGCGCCGAACGGCATCTCGGGGTACAACGTCACAGTGGCCCTCGCCGATCCGTCGATCGGCGAGATCACGGCCGTCGCGTTCCCCGACTGGGCGGGGATGAAGGCAGGTTCTGCCGTCCCCTCCGGACGGATTGCCCTCCAGGCCGTGGACATGTCCGTGCAGGTACCCGTGGGCGCGACGAACGTGACCCTCGCCACCCTCACGGTGAAAGGGCTGGCGGCCGGAACCACGGCCGTCACGATCACGCCGGACCGGGTTCTCGGCGTCCAGGACCGCAAAGGCGATCTCTACGCGGTCACGGCGGTCCCGGGATCCCTGACCGTCGGCAGCTGAGCGCCCCGTTACCCCGGACCGGCGGGCTATCCGGTTCTCCTTTTTATGCAAACCATGAAACGGCCCCATGCCGAAGCTCGTGCATGGACCTGCCGCTCACCCTCTCTACCGACCCGCCCGTCACGGTCCGGCAGATGGATCGCGACGAGCTCGGCATCGCGATCGACCTGGCCGGAGACGAGGGCTGGAACCCGGGCCTCTACGATGCGGAGACCTTCTGGGAGGCCGATCCCGGCGGGTTCTTCGCGCTCGAGCACGACGGACGGGTGATCGGTACGGTCTCGGTGGTCCGGTACGGCGACGGGTTCGCGTTCGGCGGCCTCTACGTTCTCCGGCCCGAATATCGGGGACGGGGTATCGGGTACGCGCTCCAGCAGGAGTTCACCCTGCCCTTCGCCGGCTCCCGGAACCTGGGGATCGACGGGGTCTTCGGGATGCAGTCCCGGTACGCGGCGGCAGGCTTCCTCTTCGCCCACCGCAACATACGGTTCGAGGGGAACGGCGGCGGGGCTGCTCCGGCCGGCGTGACCCCGCTCGAGGAGGTGCCGTTCGAGGCGGTCGCGGAGTACGACCGCCCGTTCTTTCCGGGCCCGCGCGAGGCCTTCCTCCGGGCGTTCCTCGCCCAGCCCGACGCGATAGGGTATGCGGCCGCGACCGCCGGCGGCGATCTCGCGGGGTACGGGCTCGCCCGTCCCTGCCGGTCCGGGTACAAGATCGGACCGCTCTTTGCCGACACCCCGGCCGTGGCGGAGCGGCTTTTCCGGGCGCTCTACGCGGCCGTCCCGGGCGAGCCGCTCTTCCTCGACGTGCCCGGGCCGAACGCGGACGCGGTCGCGCTGGCAGAGCGCCACGGCATGCGCGAGGTCTTCGGGACCGTGCGGATGTACTCGCGGTCGATACCGTCCCTGCCGCTGGACCGCACCTACGGCATCACGACCTTCGAACTCGGCTGACCTCAGCAGGCGACGCCGCTCTCCCGGAGCTCCTGCGTCTTCCGCGTCGAGCAGGACTCGCACCGGAACTGCGGCGACGGGTCGGCAGAGCGATCGTACCCCCCGGAGCGTACGAGCCGGTACCCCCGGCAGACCGCGCCGCAGTCGGCGCACCGGACCTGCTCGCGGACCTCCCATGCCGGGCCGATCGCGGGGGACGTGAAGATGAACCGGTCGACCCAGAAGAAGATCAGCCCTCCGATCAGGTTCGCGACGATCGTGGCCGCGAGCGGCCCGATCGAGGCGAGCCAGATCAGCACGACCGCGAGGAGCGGGGTCGAGAGCTGCCAGCGCACGAGATAGAGCGTGTACCGTCGGAGGGGGATGTCCATCGCGACAGCATGGCACCCATTCGGCATTAATAGGACGGATCGGGGATCTCACCCGAGCCGCTTCAGGGACGCCTCGACAAACGCCGGGATGTCCTCCGGCCGCCGGCTCGAGAGCAGGTTGCCGTCCTCGACCACGGGCTCGTCCACGTACTCGGCCCCCGCGTTCTCGATGTCGACGCGGATCGACGGCCAGCCCGCGACCCGCCGCCCACGGAGGACTCTGGCCGTGACCAGCAGCTGCGGCGCGTGGCAGATCAGGAGGACCGTCTTGCCGCTCTCCACGAACTTTCGAACGAATTCGACGGCGACCGGGTCGATCCGGAGGTTGTCCGGCGAGTGGCCGCCGGGGATGAAGAGGGCGTCGAACTCGTCGATCGTGACGTCCCCGACCGCGCGCTCGATCCGGACGGGGGTGTCGTGCTTGCCCCTGACCTCCTCGCCCGCCTTCAGCCCGACGACCGCGACCGTGTGCCCCGCCTTCCGGAACGCCTCGACGGGCTTCGTATACTCGACGTCCTCGAACCCGTTCCCGACCAGTGCGACGATGGTACTCATGCGAGCCCCATGCCGCCCGACCGGATTAAGCCTTTCGGCTCACTGCCCCTTCTCGACCACCCGGAGGTCGGAGGAGAGGTTCTGCGAGAGATCCGTCCCGGTGAAGTCGGTGCCGACCGGCAGGACGACCGTGAACGACGAGAGGTCGTCGATCCCGACGAGAGGCGTGCCGTCCGTGGCGAGATCGAGGACGTGGCCCCCGAAGCGGCGGTCGGCGGAGACGAAGTGGACGTGCCATCCCGTGATCGCGACCCCCGTGGCGTACGGCGGGGTGTACGTCCCGACGAGCGTGCCCGAGACGTTCCGGAGCTCGTGCACCCCCTGCAGCGCGATCGCATCGGCCAGGCGGGGATACGGCTTCGACTGGGCCGGCGGAGCCCTGACCTTCACGTAGTCGAAGGTGCCGTCCGCGCGGACCATCGCGAAGAGGTTGGGCGAGGAGAGGAAATCTGCGAGCCGCTGTTCGAGGCCGCTGAAGTTCCCGGCCGGACCGAGCGCTCCCGTCCGGTCCGCGCGGAAACGGGTCACGGACGCGAACGGCGTGGTCTCGTTCGGCGGGGCCCGGGAGATCGAGCCATCCGCGCGGGCCTGCCAGACCACGCCGTCGAGCATGGTCAGCTCGCCGTCGAGCCGATCGAAGGTCCCCGTCCCGGTGTCGCCCTCGCGCTCGAGGGTGGCGACCGTCACGGTGCCGTCATAGACACCCTGGAGGAGAGCGTCGATGGTCGAGACCTGGTAGAGCCGGTCGCGCCCGGTCTCCAGCACCGCCATTCCCACGACCGCAAGTGCGATCGCGCCGAGCACGAGCGCGACCGCGACGATGATCCCCCTCCGCCGCATGGTCATCGATCGATATGGCACGGCGAAGGCTATAGATGCGCCTCCTACTCAGGACGGGCGACCGGTCGTTCGCCGAGGATGTCGGGCCGGACCCGCGCGAGGTACGCGAGCAGGTACCCGGTCACGATCGCCTCGACCGCGCCGACCGCCATGTTGACCGCGCCGAGCACGACCAGGCCGGCCGCGACCGCCTCGGCCCCCAGGGCCACGCCCTGGATCCCCGAGACGGTCACGATCCCGATCATGACCAGGGTCCCGGCGAAGAGCGCGAGAAAGGTCGCGCCGGCTCCGCGCACGAAGACCGATCCGACCCTTCCGGCCGTGAAGCGGAAGACCGCCCAGGCCGTGCCGAGCTCGGTCGCGTTCACCAGCACGTTCGCGCCGATCACGGACCAGCCGCCGTGCCCGACCGCGGCCGAGAAGATATTCGCGATGAGCGCGACAATGCTCCCGAGGAGCGGCCCGAGCAGGATCCCCGAGAGCGGCATCAGGGAGAGGTGGACCCCGCCGAGGATCGGGATCTCGACCTGGGCGAGCGCGAAGACCGTGGCCGTGCAGAACGCCGCGAGCGTAACCCGTCCCGGCTCGAGCGGCCGCCGCCGGAGCCGTACGAGGCAGAGGGCGAGGAGCAGGAGCGCGAGGGCCCACCAGAACGCGGCCCAGGCGAACGGCAGAGTGCCGTCCTGGAGGTGGATGTGCGCCACGGCCGTCAGCCCCTGCCGGTGTCGGCGAGGGCGGCTACGAACTCCGCCTCCGTCACCGGCTGCGGCTCGAGGTCCCGCCCGGTCCGCAGGCAGAGTTCGCGCCAGAGCCGGACCACGCGCGGCTCGATCAGCCCGGCGCCGCCGAGCAGCTCGACGTCGTAGAAGAGGTCGCGCGGCGGGCCGTTCGCGATCACCGATCCGTGCTTGAGGATGGCGACCCGGTCCGCGATCCGGGCCGCGAGGTCCAGGTCGTGGGTCGAGAGGACGAGGCCGTACTGCCCCTGGCGCCGGAGCTCGTCGATCAGGCCCTCGACCCGGGCCGCATGAACCGGGTCCAGGTCCGAGGTCGGCTCGTCGAACGCGATCACCTCGGGGCGCATTGCGAGGACTCCAGCGATCGCGGCGAGCCTCTTTTCGCCGCCGCTCATATATGCGGGGATCTTCTGCGCGAGCCCGGACGCGCCGACCGCCTCGAGCGCCTCGAGCGCGGACTGCCGGGCCTCGGCCGGCGAGAGCCCGAGGTTCATCGGCCCGAAGGCCACGTCCTCGATCACCGTGGGGGCGAAGAGCTGGCTGTCCGCGTCCTGGAAAACCACGCCGACCGTCCGCCAGAGCTGCCGCCGGCGGGCGTCGTCCACGGTCTCACCGTGGACCTGCACCCGACCCTCGGCCGGGACGAGCGTCCCGTTCAGGTGCTCGATCAGCGTCGACTTGCCCGATCCGTTCGCGCCGCAGACCGCGATCACCTCGCCGCGGTGCACGGAGAAGCACATCGCGTGCATGCCGACCGAGCCGTCGGGGTAGACGTGACTCGCGCAGTCGATGTGGACCAGGGACGGTCGTTCGTCGGGGGCGCAGCAGACCGGCGGTTTCACGGCACGACCCCTCCGAACCCGGGCAGGCCCCCCAGGACCGCGAACGCGAGGGCGGCAAACGCGACCGCGACCGCCCCGAGCTGCACAACCGAGAGCGGCGGCAGGGGCTCGGACGGCGGGAATCGTCCCTCGTACCCCCGCGCCGTCATGGCCCGGCCGACGCGGTCGGCCCGGTCGTACGCCCGGACGAACGAGAGGGCGAAGATGCCGGCGAAGAGGCGCGTGCTGGTCAGGACGCCGCGAACGAGCCCGCCGCCGCGGGCTCGAAGTGCGAGGAGCAGCCCGTCGATGAGCCCGAGGGTCGTGAAGAGGAACCGGTACGAGAGCAGGAAGACCTGGTCGATCGGGGAGGGGAGTACCTTCGCGGCGAGGCCCGCGAGGTGGACGTAGCGCGTGGTCATGAGCAGAACCAGGGTGAAGGTGACCGTCGTGAGGGCTCGGGCGACCAGGGAGACGACGAGCGCGACTCCGCCCGTGGTCAGGACGAGGCCGCCGGCAGCGAGCACGGGCGCGCCGGGCTCCTCCCAGACGAGAAAGACGACCAGGGAGAGGACGAAGAGCACCGGGATCGAGTACCAGCGGAGGAGCTCCCGGAACGGCAGCCCCGCCAGGAGGTAGACGACGATCGTGACCGCCAGGGCCGCGACCAGTAGCCATGTGGGCCGCGCGAGCGTGACGAAGACCACGAGCCAGGCGAGGGCGCCGACCTTGGCCCGGGGGTCGAGACGGTGGAGGGCGGAGCCGCCGCGTTCGGCATAAAGCGTGATCAGGTTCGGGTCGGGGATGTGGCTCGATCGGCGGAGCGGCGGCATCGGTCCTCACTCCCGGCCGGCGCAGCAACCCCGGTCGCGGGCGATGGCGCCGCAGACCGACCGCGTCGGGTGCCCCATGGCCGCGCAGATCGTGTTGACCACGTCGCGCGGGATCCGGTCCTCGCACCGCGCCGCCTGCGCGCAGGCCGTCGCGGGCTCCATGCCCAGATTGGCGAACGCGAGCTCGAGGAGGCGGTGCCGCCGCATCAGGAACTCGGCGCAACGCCGCCCCCGCCCGGAGAGCGCGACCCCGCCGTATGGTTCGTGCTCGACCAGGCCGGCCGCGACCAGGGCCCGGACGGTCTTGGTACTGGTCGAGGGGTCGACCCCGAACCGCGCCGCGAGATCCGCGTTCGTGACCGATTCGCCCCGCTCGAGCAGAAACTTCAGGTACTCCATCCGCCGCGGCGATAGCTCGCGGTCCGCCCCCTCGCTCATGCGAAGAACTCCTGCGCTCCCCGCACGGATAAGGGTTTGGCCCCGTACCAAGATCGGCTAGCGCCGGTCGACGAGGCGCTTCGGCCGCCCTCTGATCTGGTGGAGCTCGAGCCCGCCCGGGCCCGTGAAGGCAAAGAGAATCCGGAGCTCGCCGCCGGCCCGCATCGCGCCGAGCAGCGGGTTGTGCGCGGCGAGCGTCTCGACCACCCGGTCCTGAATCGCCGTCCTATCGCAGGCGCCGGGGTCCCGGCACTCGAGCCCGATCCGGAGGACCGCGCCCGCGTCGCCCTCGCCGTAGAGGAAGGCCTCGTACTCGCCGTTCAGGTCGGCCATGTTCTCGGGGGCGAAGACGGCCTGCTCGAGCTCGGTTCGGCGGAGGTGGGCCATGCCGATCGCGACCCGGTCGTCCTCGCGGCAGGGGGGGCGGATCCGGAGGTGGGTCCGGCCGCAGGCGCACCGTTCGCGCGAGACGACGGAGCTGAGGTCCTCGCTGTCGTAGTTGAGCAGGACCATGCCCGACCGGCCGCCGACGGGAAGGAGGTGAGAGATGACGATCCGGCCCTCGGCCCCGTCCGGGACGAAGGCCCGGAGTTCCGGGTCGTAGAGGTCCAGGTGGACCATATCCTCGGGGACGTGGAGCCCGTCCTGCACCTGGCATTCGCCGCACATGGTCCCCTCGGTCGAGCCGTAGGTGTTGTGAACCGGGCAGTCCCAGCGGTCCGCGAGGAACCGACGCGCCTCCTCGGCGAAGGACTCGCCGCCGACTACCAGCCGCTCCACACCGGTCTCGCGCGGGTCGATCCCCTCGGCCTCGAGCCGGTCCGCGAGGTGCAGGAGCTTGAAGACCGAGCCGACGATCGCGGTCGGCCGAAAGCTCGTGATGATCCGGCTCGGGAAGGTGCACCTGCCCGTCGGGATGATCGTCATCCCCAGCCTGCGCGCGGCGACGGTCATGGTGTTGCCGCCGACGTTCATGCCGTACGAGGTGCAGACCACGACCCGGTCGCCGTGCCCGAGTCCCTGCGAGGCGAAGGAGCGGGCGTACTTCTCGGCGTAGCGCCCCCAGTCGTCCCAGGTCAGGAAGAAGGCTTTGGGCACGCCCGTGGTGCCGCTCGTCTCGTGGATGGTGAAGATGTCGGCGCACGGGGCCGAGAGGAAGCCGAAATCTCGGGTAACCGGGGGCTGGTGCGACCTGATGGTCGCGCCCGAGACGATCGGGAGCGCGAGCAGATCCTCGTGGGTCCGGATCTCGCGGGCGCTCACTCCGTTCGCTGCGAACCAGCGGCGGTAGAAGGGAGAGTGATCCTCGGCGTACCGGACCGTGTACCGGATCCGTTCCTCGGAGAGGGCGTCGAGGTCGGCGCGGTCCATGGTCTCGATCGCGGAATCCCGCATGCCCGGGCTCGCGGTCATGACCATCCATACGCAACCGGGACAGATAATACCGATCCGCCCCCGTTCCGGGCGCTTCGACCCGGCGAGACCGTGCCTTTTTTATGGTATCCCGGACCATCTAGTAAAGCACACTACCCGGTGCATGCGCGGATAGTGTAGTGGTTATCACTAGGCGTTGCCAACGCCTAAACCCGGGTTCGAGTCCCGGTCCGCGCATCCGTTTTTGAGGTTGGAGTCGCACCCGTCAAACACATATGTTGGCCTGACGCCCGCGTATCCGTGAAGCCCACACAAAAGCCAAAAGCCCCGACACGCCGCGACCGCACATTTCACCATCAGCGGCCCGAATTCGCCGAGCATTCGTTCGCGCGCCACCTGATTGCGGGCACAATCACCGAGGACGATATCTCCCTGATCCGCGAGTGGATCGACGAGATTTCGGCCAACAGACATCTCAGTATCTCCCGCGCGAACAAGATCGCCTTCAACATGGTGGCCTGGCGACGGTTCATCGGGCCGCTCCGGACGAACACCATCATGGACATCCGGCAGGGGGTTCGCACGCTGATGACGGCCACTGGCGGGCGTCGGCTGTTCGACAAAGACATGCCCGCAGTGTCCGGGCAGGGCTCCCGTGACGGGGCACCTGAACAGCCGAGCGGCAGGCCGTACAAGCGGAACACGCTGTACGACCTGATCGGGCTGTTGAAGCGGTTCTACCTGTGGATGGTCGAGAACCGGTACTCGGACATCGATCCGAGGAAGATCCGGGCCATCAAGTCGCCTGGCAAGGACAGGATGACCAAGACGGTCGATTCGATCGTCACCCCGGAGGATGCCGAGGCCATCCTCAGGACCTGCGAGAGCCCGCGCGACCGGACGGGCTCGA
>JADGNL010000124.1 GCA_017883495.1 Methanomicrobiales archaeon
ACTTCGGCGCGAAGGTGCTCCACCCGCGGTCGATCGAGCCGGCCATGGGAGCGGGAATCGCGATCCGGGTCAAGAACACCTTCAACCCGGACCACCCCGGCACGGTCCTGGTCGCGGACGGCGTGCCGTCGCGCCGGGTCGTGAAGGCGCTCACCTTCATCGACAGGGTCGCGCTGGTCAATTGCAACGGGGCCCAGATGGTCGGCCGGCCCGGGGTCGCGAACGCGATCTTCGCAGCGCTCGCGGAGCGCGCGGTCAACGTGATGATGATCTCCCAGGGCTCCTCCGAGGCGAACATCTCGCTGATCATCGACGAGGGGCACCTCGAGGCCGCCA
Source organism: Methanomicrobiales archaeon (assembly GCA_017883495.1). Classification (GTDB taxonomy): domain Archaea; phylum Halobacteriota; class Methanomicrobia; order Methanomicrobiales; family Methanospirillaceae; genus UBA288. Next base: position 337 of record JADGNL010000124.1, read on the forward strand.
CGGACGCGCTGGCGCCGCTCGTCGCGTCCGGGCTCTTTCGCGAGCTCTCGTCCGACCGGGACGTGGCGGCCGTGGCCGTGGTCGGCTCGGGCATGGCCGGCGCGCCGGGAACGGGCGGACGGATCTTCACGGCCCTCGGCCGGCACGGGATCAACGTGATGATGATCTCCCAGGGCTCGTCCGAGGCAAACATCTCGTTCGTGGTCCGGGCCGACGACGGCCCGCGGGCCGTCCGGGCCCTCCACGACGAGTTCCGTCTCTCGGAGTACTGCGATGACGAATAGTTACCGCGAGGCCGGCGTCGACATCCGGCTCGAGGCCGACGGGGTCGCAGCCCTCGTCCGCGAGCTGACCTACCGCCGCACGGGGCTGTACGCGCCCGTGGGCGGGGTCGGGCACTTCGCGGGCATGATCGAGTTCGGGCCGTACGTCCTCGCGCTCGCCACGGACGGGGTCGGGACCAAGATGCTGATCGCGGACGCGGTGGGCGACCGGTCCACGGTCGGGATCGACTGCATCGCGATGAACGCGAACGACCTCTACGTGATGAACATCGAGCCGGTCGCGTTCGTCGACTACATCGCCTGCGACCGGGTGGACCCCGAGAGGATGGCCGAGATCGGGCGCGGGCTGAACGAGGGGGCGAGGCTCGCGAACCTCTCGATCGTCGGCGGCGAGACCGCGACGCTCGCGGGGCTCGTCACCGGGCTCGACCTGGCCGGGGCCGTGCTCGGGGTCCAGCGGCGCGACCGCGTGATCTCGGGCGAGGCCTGCCGGCCCGGCGACCTCGTGGTCGGCCTCCCGTCCTCGGGCGTGCACTCGAACGGGCTCTCGCTCGCCCGGCGGATCGCCGAGGCGAGCGGCGGGTACGACCTCCCCTTCGGCTCCTCGACCCTCGGGCGCGAGCTGCTGACCCCGACCCGGATCTACAGCGAGGTGCTCGGGCTTGCGGAGCGGCACGAGATCCACGGCATGTGCCACATCACCGGCGGCGGACTGCTGAACCTGACGCGCCTGACCGATTTCGGTTTCGCGATCGACGACCCGATCGCCGTCCCGCCGATCTTCGCCTGGCTCCAGGAGCAGGGCAACGTCCCGACGGGCGAGATGTACCGGACCTTCAACATGGGCATGGGCTTCGCGATCGTCGTGCCCGAGCACGAGGCCGGCGCGGTGGCGAACTCGGTGCCGGGGGCGAAGGTCGTGGGCAGGTGCACGGCCGAACCCGGGGTCCGTCTCGCCGGGCTTCCCGTCGAGTGAGGGGGAGAAGAGAACTCTATTCTTCGGGACTGGGGGCGAACGATTCCCGTATCGCCCGATCCGAGACGATCGCCGAGTTGCCGGTCGGATCCTCGATGATCAGCGTGATCGGGAACTCGCCGGCCCTGGCGTCGGCGATCTCGGCCTTCAGGCACTCGGCCCGCGTCCGCTCGTCGCCGTCGGCCCAGCAGAGCACCCCTTCGACCACCGAGAGGATCCGCTCCAGGACCCCCTCGACGTTCGTGACGAAGCCCTCGCACGCGGTGCCCGGCTCGATCTCGACGCCGAGCTCGGGGATGCGCAGCGTCCCGCTCATGGACCGGATGACCCTGACCGAGAGATCGTCGATCGACTCGACGCGGAACGTGAACCGCAGGGGCTCGCCCTCGTGGAGCATCTGCGTATTCGCGTACCGGTAGCCGCACGCCGGACAGCTGGCCGAGATGATCAGGATATCCGAAAAGTATGGGATCGTCTCGGTCTGGTAGATGTACTCGCACTCCTCGCCGCAGGCGGCACAGGGCCCGTTCACGACGACCCGCTGCTGGCCTGCGGCGGCCTCCTCCACTAGATTCCCCCGACGATCTTCTCGCGCGAGATCTTGACCGACTGCGGCGTGATCACCACGTAGCGCTGGTCGCCGAGGCCGACGATGTCGCCGTTGACGTCCTTCGCGACCTCCTTGAGATCCTTGAGCACCCGCTCGTACGTGATCTTGTCGAGCTTGAGCTGGGAGATGTCGGCGATCACGATGTTGCCGTTGTAGATCTCGTCCTTGATCTTCGGGGTGTCTTTGAGGCTCGATACGCCCGCGATCTTGACGTAGCTCGACGCAGGCTCGTCGTCGGGGCCCTGGGGCTCGAACGAGGCGAGGTCGAGCTCCATATAATCGTCCTCTTTCGGGACGGCGCTCTTGCCGAGGAGGGAGTCGAGAATCTTGGAAGCCATACCCAAAATCTGGATTCCATCCGTATTTAAGTATTCCTTTCTCCGTTCAGACCTCGAGTTCCCAGATCTCGTCGCCGACGTGGTGGATGTTTTTACAGACTTTTCCGCCGGTTTCGGCGCGCATGGCGTCGGCGTCGAACCGGGCGATGCAGACCGCGAGCGGCTTGCCGTGCCGCTCCTCGACCACGACCGCAGGCCGGTCGGCCCGGATGTCGTCCGTGAGCGCGACGATCCCCGGGCGCATGATGTCGGCCCCGTTCACGACATAGCGCACGGCGCCCATGTCGACCGTGATCCGGCGGCCCGAGAACGGCCGCGCCATGGCACCGCGGAGCGTGGGGAAGAGGACGCCCCCCCGTTCGAAGAGGAGGGGCTCCCGATCGACGAAGTAGAACCGGACCGGGCCGCCGGTCTCGGCCACCTCGACCCGGTCGCCGGCGAAGAGATCGGCCTCGGCCCCGAGCTCGTCCTCGAGCCGGCGCACGATCTCGGCCATCTCGCTCCTCCGAACGGTATGCCGCTTCCTGATTGTGATCGGCGCCATCGGTCAGCTATGGCGCGCGTCTGCCATAAAAACCGTGATGATGGCACCTGCGCTATGGTTATATACCGTCCTCGCGCACATATGGTACTCCAGGTGGATCGGGGGAGAGAGATGTCGAAGAGGCCGCTGGATATTCTTGACCAGGTGCTGAACCGCGAACCGGTGATCGTCTCGCTAAAGGGCGATCGCGAGCTCCGCGGGGTGCTCCAGGGATACGACGTGCATATGAATCTCGTCCTCGACCAGGCCGAAGAGGTCACGGACGGCGTGGCTCACCGGATCGGCATGCTGATCGTCCGCGGCGACAACGTGATCTATATCTCGCCATCGCATAACCAGTAAGGAGGAGTAGGATGTCAAAGGGCACACCATCGAAGGGGAAGCGGAACAAGCAGAACCACATCGCCTGCAGGCGATGCGGGTCGATCTCGTTCCACCTCCGGCACAAAGTCTGTTCGTCCTGCGGATTCGGCCGTTCGAGCCGGATGCGCGCGTACGACTGGATGTCAAAGCGACCGAAAGTACCGACGCACTGACCTCAAATGTGCGGAATCGTTGGCATCGTCGATGCTGGCGGTGTCTCACTCCCGCTCTACTACGCCCTCTACGCGCTCCAGCACAGGGGGCAGGAGAGCGCGGGGATCTCTGTTTTTGACGGCGAACGCCTCCGGAAGCACAAGGGCCCGGGGCTCGTGGCCGAGGTCTTCGACACCGAGACTCTGCGGGGCCTCCCCGGGACGCTCGGCGTCGGGCACGTCCGGTACCCGACCACCGGGGCGAACATTCCCGAGAACATCCAGCCGTTCAACTTCCAGTTTCTGGGCCGCTCCTTCGCGCTGGCCCACAACGGCAACCTCGTGAATACCCGCGAGCTCCGCGCGGAGTTCGAGCAGGCGGGCCAGATCTTCTGCACGACCACGGACACCGAGGTGATCGCGAACCTGATCGCGGACGAGCTCCGCCGCTCGGGCTCGGTCGAGGACGCCGTCCGGAGCTGCATGGGCCGCCTCCGGGGCTCGTACTCGGTCGTGATGGCCTTCGAGGACCAGCTCTACGCGTTCCGCGACCCGCTCGGCCTCAAGCCGCTCTGCATCGGGAAGATGCCGTGCGGCCACATCGTCGCGTCCGAGTCGGTCGCGATCGACGCGCTCTCGGGCACGCTGCTCCGCGACGTCGCGCCCGGCGAGCTCGTCCGGATCGACGCGGACGGGATCACCTCGACCCGGATTGCGCGCGCCGACCGGGTCGCGCACTGCATCTTCGAGTACGTCTACTTCGCCCGCGCCGACTCGATCATCGACGGGGTCCTGGTCTACGACGTGCGGCGGACGGTCGGGCAGAAGCTCTGCGAGGAGGCCCCGGCGGAGGCGGACTCGGTCTGCCCGATCCCGGACTCTGGCACGGCCTACGCGATCGGCTACTCCGAGGCCTCGGGCATCCCGTTCCTCGAGGGGCTGATGAAGAACCGGTACATGGGCAGGACCTTCATCATGCCCACGCAGGCCGCGCGCGAGCGGGCCGTGCGGATCAAGCTGAACCCGATCAAAAAGCACCTCGAGGGGAAGTCGATCGTGCTGGTCGACGACTCGATCGTGCGGGGCACGACCTCCCGGCGGATCGTCCAGCTGGTCCGCGATGCCGGCGCCCGCGAGGTCCACGTGCGAGTCGGCTCGCCGCCGATCAAGGCCCCGTGCTATCTCGGCGTGGATATGCCGACCCGGGAGGAGCTGATCGCTTCCTGCCGCAGCGAGGAAGAGGTCTGCGAGTCCGTGACCGCGACCTCGCTCCACTACATCTCGCTCGAGGAGCTCGTGCAGGCGATCGGGCGCGACGGCAACGACCTCTGCACGGGCTGCCTGACCGGCTGCTACCCGGTAGCGATCGAGGGCGAGACCGACCGCTCCCGGGTCGTGGACTTCATCGACGAGACCGTCCAGCTCGACCTCGACTCGTTCGGCGAGACCTGCTGAGACCCGCCCTCTCTTTTACATCCGTCGCGGCTACTTCCGGGACCGGCTCCCGCGGATCCTCCGGAGCGATGCTCCGGCGACCGCGAGCGCCCCGACGGCCGCGAACGGCGAGAGGGGTGTCTGGGGCCCGCCCCCGACCGAGATCGTGCCGTTCACCGCCTGGGCCGGCACGGCGTCACCGTCGATCGTGACCGCACGGACGGCCTCGAGGGCGACCGCCGATCGCGCGCCGGCCGGGCCGACCGCGACAAAGGTCAGGGCCGCGATCGGGCCGGTGCCCGTGAGCGACCCCGGGCTCGCGACGGCGATGGCGATACGCCCCGGCCCGGTCTCGTTCGCCGAGACCCTCGCCCGGCCGGCGAGGCTTCCCGGCGCGGCCGACTCGAACCGGAGGACCGCCGGGTCGTAGGTCAGGACCAGGTCGACGCCGCCGAGATCCTGCGCGTCGGCGACCGCGAGCGAGACGACCACGGTCCCGCCCGGCGCGACGGACCGGTCCTGAACCGTGAACGTCAACCCCGACGCGTGGGCCGCGAGGAGGAGCCCGAGCGCGAGGACGAGCAGGAGGAGGCGCCGCGGGCGCGTCGCCCCGCCCTCCGCACCGGTATGCTGCATGCCACTCCAATGGCAGAGAGCAGCAGAAGAAGCTTGCGGAGCACGCCCGGCCGAATGTCATGGCCGGCATACCATTATGGTCCATGCCGGGGTTCATGAGCGACTGCGGCCCGATTCGCCGCGCGGAGGACCGGCCATGGTCGAGATTGGATACAAGTTGAGCGCCGAGGAGCACAACGCTCCGACGCTGGTGAAGAACGCCCGCCTCGCCGAGGAGGCCGGCTTCGACTTCGTGAGCATCTCGGACCATTACCACCCGTGGACCCGGAAGGGAGCGCAGTCCCCGTTCGCCTGGACCGTGCTGGGCGGGATCGCGGCGGTGACGGACCGGGTGAAGGTCTCGACCGCCGTTACGTGCCCGACGCACCGCTACCACCCGGCGCTCGTGGCCCAGATGGCCGCGACGGCCGCGTCCCTGATGGAGGGCCGGTTCGAGCTCGGGATCGGCTCGGGCGAGAACCTGAACGAGCACATCCTCGGCGATCGCTGGCCGCCGGCAGGAGTCCGGATCGAGATGATGAAGGAGGCGATCGACGTGATCCGGACACTCTGGAAGGGCGAGGTCACGGACTACTACGGGACCTACTTCCTGGTCGAGAGCGCACGCATCTTCTCGCTGCCCGGGACGCTGCCGTCGATCATCGTCTCGGCCATGGGGCCGATCGCGGCGAAGGTGGCGGCGGAGTCGGGGGACCAGCTGATCCACTCCCTCTCCGATCCCCGGGCGGCGCTCGCGGTCATGGCCGCGTTCAGGGCGGGGGGAGGCGCGGGGAAGTCCTGCATGGCCGAGACGTCGGTCTGCTACCACGAGGACGAGGCGACGGCGAAGGAGATTGCATATACGTGGTGGCCGATCGCCGCGAACGCGGGCGAGCTCAACTGGGTGCTCCCGAGCTGGGGCCACTACGAGCAGCTCCAGCAGATGGTCACGCCCGACAGGGTCGCGGAGAAGATCGTCTGCGGCCCGGACCTCGAGCGGTTCGTCGCGAAGGTGAAAGAGATCGAGAAGCTCGGGTTCGACCGGATCGTGATCCACCAGGCCGGGCCGGAGCAGGAGAAGTTCCTCCGCTTCGCGAGGGACGCGCTGCTTCCGGCGCTCCGCTGATCATCCTTTTCCGGAGATTGCCGGCAGGCCGGATCGACGAATCGGCCCGCTTCCCGCCGCGTGGCCGACGGCCGCAGGCGCCGCAGGTACCCGGCTGGCGACTTGACGAACGCGAAGGAGCGCGGGCCGGGAAGTGAACAACAGCGGGCGTGTTGACTGCCTGTTGACCGCGGTGTTGACTGCCCTGTTGACCGAATCGTGAACGGCGTATTTCCTTCCGATCCAGGATCAAAGACCTATCCTTCGATATTTTTCACCTCATGGTCAACAGGTCCGGAAGCAGTGCGCGTGTTTCTGCCGCTACGGGGCTCTCCGTGACCCGCGCTGTTGACGCATGGTTCCAAAATATCCGACCTATCTTCCCCGATCGCGATTTCGCGCGAACGACGGCCGCCCTTGGTATGGTCAACACGCCGGTCAACATGTGAACAGCACGCCGGTTGTTGATCCTACTCTGCTCCTTCTCGAGCCGGACCTCTCCCCGCACCATCGTCCCCCCGGTACACCTCCGGGTCGAAGACGAGGACGCGCCGCCGCTGCCGCCCGCCGCGCTCGTCATCGTCGTCCGCAAGACGGTTGATTCGGCGATAGGGGTGAGAGCGATTCCGCTCGCCGCCCGGATGATATACTCTACATCAACGCCGACGTCGACGGCGCCCGGATCGGTCACAGATACGGCGTGATTGCTCGAGCGCCCTCCACGCGCGCGAAGGCCGGCGCGCAGTATCCGATCGCTCGTGAAAACCATCGGACGAGATATTCGATTCTGGAAGAAACGAGAAGAAACAGAGATTCAAACGTTGTGCAATGAGGCCAGGGCCGAGACTCGAACCCGGGTCGGGGGATCCACAGTCCCCTAGGATGACCAGCTACCCTACCCTGGCAGATGTGCCTGGAAAATTGGGCCTGCCCACTATTAAAGGTATGTTCCCCGGCGTGCCCGGGCATGAATATTAATAGCCTATCGGCGATAATGAATACAGACCGGGCCGGCGCTATTTTTTCTCGCCGGCCCCGATTCGGGAGGCGACGAGGTTGGCGACGAGCGGCATACGGACACCCATCGTCTGCGTGCTCGGGCACGTGGACCACGGCAAGACCTCCCTCCTCGACAGGATCCGCGGGTCGTCGGTCGTCTCGAGCGAGGCCGGGGCCATCACGCAGCACATCGGCGCGACCCTCGTCCCGATCGAGGCGATCCGGGGGATGTCTGCCGGCATGCAGAAGCTCGCGGTCCAGGTGCCGGGCCTGCTCTTCATCGATACCCCGGGCCACCACGCATTCACGACGCTCCGCGCCCGGGGCGGGGCGCTCGCGGACATGGCGATCGTGGTCGTCGACATCAACGAGGGCTTTCAGCCCCAGACCATCGAGGCCCTCTCGATCCTCCGAAACTGTCGTACCCCCTTCGTCGTGGCCCTGACCAAGATCGACCGGGTCCACGGCTGGCGGCCGACCGAGAACGCTTCGTTCCTCGCGTCCTTCGCGAAGCAGAACGAGCGCGTGACCGAGTTCATGGAGACGCGCCACTACGAGATCGTCGGAAAGCTCTCGGACCTCGGGTTCAACTCCGAGCGGTTCGACCGGGTCTCCGACTTCGCCAGGGAGATCGCGATCGTCCCTGTCTCGGCGCACACGGGCGAGGGGGTCGCGGACCTGCTCATGGTGATGATCGGCCTGGCCCAGCGGTACATGGGCGATGCCCTCGCCGTCGAAGTCCAGGGCCCCGGGCAGGGGACCGTGCTCGAGGTGAAGGAGGAGCGCGGGCTCGGCCTGACCCTCGACGTGATCCTCTTCGACGGCACGCTCACGGTCGGCGACCAGGTGATGCTCGCCACCGCCGACGGCGTGATCCAGACGAAGGTGAAGTCGCTCCTGAAGCCGCGGCCGATGAAGGAGATCCTGACCGAGGACCGGTTCGAGCGGGTGAAGTCCGTCGTCGCGGCCTCGGGCGTGAAGGTCGCGGCCCCCGGGCTCGACGGCGTCATCGCGGGCTCGCCGTTCCGCGTCGTCCGGGGGGACCGGGACGCGATCGAACGGGAGATCCTGGACGAGGTCTCGCACATCGACGTCGTCCTCTCGGAGGAGGGGCTCGTGATCAAGGCCGATACGATCGGCGCGCTCGAGGCGCTCTCCAAGGAGCTCGAGGCCCGGGAGATCGGGGTGATGCGTGCTGCCGTCGGGCCGGTCAGCCGGCACGACCTCGTGGACGCACAGACGATCAAGGCCCCCCTCTGCCGGGCCGTGCTCGCGTTCAACGCCCCTCTCCTGCCCGACGCCCAGGCGATCGTCCGCGACGGCGGCCCCGACCTGCCGCGGGTCTTCCAGGCCAAGGTCATCTACCAGCTGATCGACGAGTTCGTGGAGTGGCGCGACGCGGAGCGGCAGCGGATGGAGCAGCAGCGCTTCGAGCGGATCATCCTGCCGGCCAAGCTCCGCGTGCTTCCCGGCTGCATCTTCCGGCAATCCAACCCGGCCGTGGTCGGGGTCCGCGTGCTCGGCGGCACCCTCAGGACCGACGTGAAGCTGGTGCGGACCGACGGGCGGAAGGTCGGCCACCTGAAGACGATCCAGTCCTCGGGCGAGTACGTCCACGAGGTCGAGGCCGGGGCCGAGGTCGCGGTCGCGATCGATGGCGCGACCGTCGGGCGGCAGGTCGACGTCGACGACGACCTCTACGTCGACCTGCCCGAACGGCACGTCAAGGTCCTCGAGAAGGAGATGCTCGGCCATATCTCGGCCACCGCGAAGGAGGTGCTCGAGGAGTACACGACCATGCGCCGGCGGGGCGAGCCGTTCTGGGGCAAGTGAACCGTATCTTTAAGAGCCCTCCGCCCCACATTTATGGGTACTTCGCCTCAGTGGAGATTAGATATGGTCGATTTTAAAGTCGTGCTTTCGGACCCGAAGACCGGTCGTTCCTACAAGATGACCGCGAGCGGCGGGGCGGCCGGAGCCATCATCGGAAAGCGGGTAGGCGGCGAGGTCGACGCAGGCCCGCTCGGTCTGCCCGGGTACCGCGTCACAATCACCGGCGCATCGGATCGGAACGGAACGCCGGCACGGAAGGATCTGCCCGGCGGCGGGCGGCGGCGCCTCCTGCTCGCGGGCGGCATCGGGTTCAACCCGGTCGCCGACGGCCAGCGGATGCGAAAGGCGGTCCGCGGCGGCGAGATCACCCAGGACTTCGTCCAGATCAACGCCAAGGTCACGCAGTACGGCGAGCGGGCGCTCGACGACCTCCTCGCCGCACCGGCGGCCGAATAACCCTTTTATTCTGAGATCAGCGCATCCCGGAGCGGAGCGAGCAGGTCGTCGAACGGCACACCGTACCGTCGGGCGAGCAGGACGAGCGCGGCCTTCGACCGGAGCTGCCCGTCGAAACCCTCGGCGGCCAGGCGGTTCGCCTCGGCCGCCACCTCGCGCTGCTCCCGTCCCGTCGCCCCGGCGATCCGGGCGAGCAGAAGCCGTTCCGGGTCGGGACGCTCGAGGTCGTCGGGGCCGGGGCGATACCCCAGCGGGACCGTGACCTCGCCGACCGGAAAGAGGGGCACCACGACCCCGTTCCGGACCTCGACGAGCCCCTGTTCGACGGCCAGGTCGAGCAGGACCCCGGCCTGGTCGCGGTTCATCCACATCCGGTCGATGGCGAGGTAGTAGACGAACTCGCTCCGCTGGAGCTGCCCCTTGTGCAGGTGCCGGAACGGCGCCGCCACCGTGATCTGCAGACTCATGCGGTCGACCTCCTCTCTGGAGAATGGGAGGTCCGCACTAAAAAAGGAGTATCGTATTACTCGATCAGGATCGCGTTGATCGCGCCGTCCTGACCGGGGCGGCTGACGATCCGGGCCGGGCCGAGCTCGGTCCGGATGATCGCGCCCTTCGTGAGCAGGTTCCGGCGGACGTAGTTCGGGTTCGCCGTGTTCCGCTCGACGGTCTCGATCTTCACTCTCTGCGATGAGCCCGTGGCACGGTTGGCCACGTTCGCGAACGTCGCGCGGAGTGCCCGGACCTTCTCATTCCCGCCGAAGGTGCGGATCGCGCGCCGGCGGTCCTCGCCGATGTGCGTCTCCGCGGGGGCCCGCCCGATCTCCGTCCGCCTCTTGCCGCGCAGGGGCGCATACCGGCCTCCCGTCACCTTCCTGATAGATCGTCCTTGCCATTGCATGTGAGTTCACCCGATTCGTTTCGAGAATCAGAAGTGCTGTATATATTCGCCCAGACGTTATTTAACCCCTGCGTTCAGGCGATCATGGCCTCGAGCAGGGGACCGACGCCCTCGCCGGTCTTGAGGTTGGTCCTGAAGACCCGGATCGCGGGGTTGTACCGCCGCATGTCGCGCTCCATGCGGTCGAGATCCGCCCCCACGAGCGGGGCGAGGTCGACCTTGTTGATCACGCCGATCGAGCACGACCGGAACATCATGGGGTGCTTGTTCACGACGTCGTCCCCCTCGGTCGACGAGACCACGACCACGCGCTTGGAAGCGCCGAGGGCGAAGTCGGTCGGGCAGACCATGTTCCCGACGTTCTCGATGAAGAGGACGTCGATCTCGTCGAGGGGCAGGCCGTCGAGGGCGTGGTCCACGATGTGGGCGTCGAGGTGGCACTCCTTGCCCGTGTTCGCGTTCACGGCCGGGATCCCGAGGGCCGCGATCCGGCGGTAGTCGTCGTCGCCGTAGACGTCGCCGGCGATCGCGCCGGCCCGCCGGCCCCGTTCGGTCAGGAGAGGAGCGAGCCGTTCGATGAGGGCGGTCTTCCCCGATCCGATCGCGCCGAGCAGATCGATCCCGAGCACGCCGTGGGCGGCGAGCCGGGCCGCGTTTTCGGCCGCGAGTGCGTCGTTCGCCGCATAGAGATCCTTCTCGATCCGGACGTCGACCTGATGCATCAGGAGTAGTGGCCGTGCGCACTGTTTATAGGTTCACCTGCCGACGCTGATCCGATGGAGAACGAACGGGTCCTCTACCCCTGCTACTTCAACGCGGCCCTCGAGCGGCGGCAGGGCCGCCGGGTCCCGCTGGGGCTCGCCCAGAAGGGGGTCACGATGCAGGACCTCGAGCGGGCGCTGAAGAAGACCGGCCTCCGCTTTCGTGTAGAGACAGGGCCGCACCCCGCGTACTGGTACCGCCGCGACGGCCGGGCCGTGGTCGCCTGGACCGAGTCGAAGGAGGCGCTGCTCCGCCGCGTGGCGGGCGCGCTCGAGCAGAAGAAGTAGCATCGTATGTACGACCTGCACACGCACACGCTCCGCTCCGACGGCGAGCTCCTGCCGCTCGAGCTCCTGCGCCGGATGGCCGTGCTCGGCTACGACGAGGTCGCGATCGCGGACCACGCCGACACGTCCACCCTCCCGCTCGTCCTCGAGACGGCCGACGCGGTCGCCGTCTCGGCCGCACGCTTCGGGGTCGCGTTCTACCCCGCGGTCGAGCTGACCCATGTCCCGCCCGACGAGATCGATGCACTCGCGCGGCAGGCAAAGGCCGATGGAGCCGCGCTCGTCGTGGTCCACGGCGAGACTCCTGTCGAGCCGGTTGCGCCGGGCACGAACCATGCGGCCTGCACCTCGGCGCACGTGGACGTACTCGCGCACCCGGGAATGATCGCGATGGACGACGCGCTGGCAGCGGCCGACCGCGGGATCGCGCTCGAGCTGACCGTGCGCGGCGGGCACAACCGGACGAACGGCCACGTGGCCATGACCGCTCTCGCGGCCGGGTGCCGGCTCGTGGTGAACTCGGACGCCCACGCTCCGTGCGACCTGATGACGGCCGCCGACCGCGTGACGGTCGCGCGCGGGGCCGGACTCGATCCGCGCGCCTGCCGCGAGGCACTTGATTTAAATATTGCAAAATGGCTCGGATCCCGCTGATCTTATGAATATTGTGACAAAGTTTTTATATGCCTTCCGAACAAATATATAACTTGCGGCAATTATTCTTCACGAAGCCGGAACGATAAGCGATGAAGACGGTCGGTCGTATTGTGAACGCATGCGGAGGGCGCATGCTGATCGTCGCGGTGGACGCGGCCCAGCTGCCCCCCCTCTACGTCACGGTCGTCGACCGCCGCCATCGCCCCGTGGGCCGGGTCGTGGACCTCTTCGGAAACGTCAAGAGGCCGTACGCCGCGGTCCTGTGCCGCGACCGGTGCGAGCACCCGGTCGGCGAGAAGATATTCAGCAGGTCATAGGTGTCAACTACATGCAGGAGATAGAGAAACTTCGTATCCTTCAAAGCCAGCGCGAGGCGTTCCGCAACCGCAGCAAAGTGGTCGAGCGCGAGCGGAAGACCGAGGAGCATACCGAGACGGTCTGCCCCGAGTGCAAGAGCCGGCAGCTCGTCCACGACTACGAGCGGGCCGAGCTGGTCTGTCAGAACTGCGGCCTCGTCATCGACGACGACTTCATCGACCGCGGCCCCGAGTGGCGGGCCTTCGACCACGACCAGCGCATGAAGCGGTCGCGTGTCGGCGCGCCGATGACCTTCACGATCCACGACAAGGGCCTCTCGACCATGATCGACTGGCGGAACCGGGACAGCTACGGCCGGGCCATCTCCTCGAAGAACCGGGCCCAGCTCTACCGGCTTCGCAAGTGGCAGCGGCGGATCCGGGTCTCGAACGCGACCGAGCGGAACCTCGCCTTCGCGCTCTCCGAGCTCGACCGGATGGCCTCGGCCCTCGGCCTGCCGCGGAACGTGCGCGAGACGGCCGCGGTCGTCTACCGCGACGCGGTCGACAAGAACCTCATCCGCGGCCGCTCGATCGAGGGCGTGGCCGCGGCCGCGCTCTACGCCGCGTGCCGGCAGTGCAGCGTGCCGCGGACGCTCGACGAGATCGCCGAGGTCTCGCGGGTCAGCCGTAAGGAGATCGGGCGGACGTACCGGTTCATCTCGCGCGAGCTCGGTCTAAAGCTCCTGCCGACGTCGCCGATCGACTACGTCCCGCGCTTCTGCTCGGGCCTCACCCTGAAGGGCGAGGTCCAGAGCCGGGCCGTCGAGATCCTGCGGCAGGCCGCGGAGCGCGAGCTGACGAGCGGCAGAGGGCCAACCGGCGTCGCAGCGGCCGCCATTTACATCTCGTCGATCCTCGGCGGGGAGCGGCGCACGCAGCGCGAGGTGGCCGAGGTCGCCGGCGTGACCGAGGTCACGATCCGGAACCGATATAAGGAACTGGCAGAGAAATTAGATATCGAGATCATTCTCTGACCCAATCTTTTTGCGGGCTCGTAGATCAGGGGTAGATCGCTACGTTCGCAACGTAGAGGCCACGGGTTCGAATCCCGTCGAGTCCACTTTTCCCCGGTTTTTCACAACTCTTATCTCGTCTCCGCTCGAACCGGTGTGAACGGGCTCGTAGATCAGGGGTAGATCGTCGCGTTTGCAACGCGAAGGCCACGGGTTCGAATCCCGTCGAGTCCATCCCGTTCCCTCAACGAGGCAGCACCGTCACTCGAAGTAGATCTCGCCGTCGTCGTTCAGGTAGACCTGGATCTCGTCCTTCACGAACCGGGCCTGAACGTGCTGGGGGATGCTCTCGCGGAGCCGGTTGATCAGGCCGATGGTGTCGTACCGGACCTTCACGCCGCGGTCGCTCGCCTCGTGGAAGATCGTATCCGGGACGGACAGGAGGTCTGCACCCGACGGGATCACGCAGAGGAACCGGGCGTCGAGGGTGTACATGAACTGGAGGGTCTCGCGTGCCCTGCGCACGTTCTCGACCGCGGACTTTTCGATGGTGCAGACGTTCGCCTTCGAGGTTCCGATGATGTCCGCGATCTGCTGCTGGGTCAACCCCTGCCTCCGGTGGCGCAGCACCTCTTTCTGCCGCTCGGTGAGGAGGCCGTTCTTCATATACACAAGCTTGCAGTAGCTGAACTTAAACACTTCCAATTAACCAGGCACGTAAATGAGGCGGTGGCATTGACCGGTTCGCGACGCCGATCTGACCTTTGCACGATTCGGCAGAGAAAACGCAACCTTTTTATCGATTTTCGTGAAAACTACCTACCTATCAACTGAGGTGAACTGAATGGTTGTCAAAGTAGGCATTGCAAAACTCGGCAATATTGCGTCCGGCGTTATGGCCGAACTCCTGCTCGACGAGCGGGCTGACCGCGAGGACATGCAGACGTTCATGGCCACGTCCGGCACGAAGCTCGAGGTCGCAGACGTCGACCGTGTCGTCTCCACCCTGAAGGCGTGGGGCCCCGACTTCTGTATCGTCGTCTCGCCGAACGGCGTCCTTCCCGGACCCACGGGCGCGCGCGAGGCGCTCGCCGCGGCCGGCATCCCGGTCGTCGTGATCACGGACGACGTGACCACCAAGAAGGAGTGGGCCGACCTCAAGGAGTCGAAGTTCGGCTACATCATCATGAAGGCCGACTCGATGATCGGCGCCCGCCGCGAGTTCCTCGACCCCATCGAGATGGCCGACTACAACGGGAACCTGGTCAAGGTCCTTGCCGTCACCGGCGCGTACCGGAAGATGCAGCTGGAGCTCGACAAGGTGATCGACCAGGTCAAGGCCGGCCAGAAGGGCGACCAGATCGCGCTCCCGAAGGTCGTCATGACCTCGGACAAGGCCGCCGACTGCGAGTTCACGACCCCCTACGCGGTAGCGAAAGCCCGCGCGGCCTACGAGATCGCCTCGGCCGTCGCGATGGTCAACGTCAAGGGCTGCTTCATGACCAAGGAGTGGGAGAAGTACATCCCGATCGTCGCCTCCGCGCACGAGATGATGCGTGTGGCCGCCGCCCTCTGTGACGAGGCCCGCGAGATCGAGAAGGCCGGCGACGGCGTCGTCCGCAGGCCCCACAAGAAGGACGGCACGCTCGTCGGCAAGACCGCCCTGATCTCGAAGCCCGAGTAACCCGATACCCAACCCTATTTTTCCGACTCGACCATCCGATAGCGGGGGCCGAGCTCCTCGGGAAGCGTCATCACGACCGGGTGCTGGTGGAGCCGCTCCATGAAGGCCGAGTCCGAGATCGAGGCCGGGTTCGGATTGATCCGGGCGATCACTGAGCAGAAGGCCGAGAAGCCCCGGTCGGAGCCGAACCGATCGAAGAAGAGCGCGACGTTGAACGCCTGGGTTCCAAGCGACCGATAGAGGTCGAGCACGCGGCAGATCCCGCCGGCGAGGGGCGCGAGGTACGGACCGGCCTCCTCGAGGGTCGCCACGGGCAGCAGTCCCCGCACCTCGCGCTCGCCGAGCGGCACGGCCGAGGCGATGAACGGGACCTCGCCGCCGAAGAGCCAGCGGTCCGTTCCCGCCTCATGCTCGGCGAGGTCGTTCCAGTACCGCCGGCCGTGCCGGGTGCGGTACCGCGCCGAGGCGTCGATGTACAGCCCCGGAAGATGGGACGGTCGCCGATCGGAAAGCCCCTGGAGGTGCGGATGGGGCATCGAGGCCCCTGCCGAGGCGAGGTAATTCCAGTTGATCGACGGATAGCCCGGAGCGCCGTCGAGCGAGGCCGCGACTCCCTCGAGCGCGTCCGCGAGCTGACGGACAGTGAGCCGCCCGACCTCGTGCGAACGGCAGATGACGCCGACCGTGTGCCGCTCGGCGAACGGATACCGGTTCGGGAAGGTCACGGACTCGCCCCGCCGGATGCGGGTGCCGTCGGGGAAGGTCGGGGTCTCGGCCTCGAGCCGCTCGGGGCAGAACGGGCAGTCCAGCGGCGGTGCGGGAGTCGGCGAGGGGTGATCGAGCCCGCGAAGGAGCCGTCCCGGGCTGATCGTGCAGGAGAGGCCGGTCAGGCGTTCGCGCCTATATTGAAGCGGAAATTCGCCGTTCTGCCGCTCCTCGATCACGAACATGGGTGCCGGGAGCTTGGCCGGGCCTCGATATTAACGCTTGGGAAAAAAGGCGGGTATGGGGGTTTACACGACGTACTTGCCGAGCAGCCGGATCGAATCGGTCATGTTCGGGCCGAGCGGGGAGCCGAAGATGATCTGCGTGACGCCGGCGGCCTCGAGGTCCGCGCACTTCGCCTTGACCATCTCGGGGGTGCCGGCGATGGTGAACGCGTCGATCTCCTTATCGCCGACGAGCTCGCCGACCGTCTTGAAGTCGAACTTGCCGAGGGCGGCCTTGATGTTCGCGACGTTCGCGAGGTCGAGGCCGTGGCGCGTCAGCAGGGGCTCGGGCGAGCCGGCGGCGATGAACGCGGCCACGATCTTCGCGGCGTTCCGGGCCTTCTTCTCGGACTTGTCGATCGACATCGCGGTGTACGCACCGATGTCGAAGCCCTTCTTGCCGACCTTGTCGGTCGCACCCTTGATGATCGGGATCGCGGCCGCGAAGTCCTTGGGGTTCGAGGCGTTGATCAGCGCGCCGTCACCGACCATTCCGGCGAGCTCGAGGACCTTGGGGCCCTGGGCGCCGATGTAGATCGGGATCCCCTTCTTGCCGGGGAGGTTGACGCCGGTCATCTTCGCGCCGTCGTACTTGAAGAACTCCATCTCGGGGGTCGAGACGGTCTCGCCGGTCAGGAGCTTGCGGATCACCGCGACGGCCTCGCCGAGGCGGGCGACGGGCTTCTCCGGCTTGATGTTCAGCTTCGGCAGGGTCGAGAGGTCGCCGGGGCCGATGCCGAGCACGGCGCGTCCGTCCGAGATCTCGTTGAGCGTCGCGGCGAACGAGGCCATCGCGGCCGGCGTGTCCGTGAACGCGTTCATGATCCCCGGGCCCATCTTGATCGTGTTGGTCGCCTGCGCGATCGCGGCGAGGACGGGGTAGCAGTGGCGGTTGTTGTAGTGGTTCGTGATCCAGGCGAAGTCGATGTCCTTCGACTCTGCGAGCTTGCAGTAGTTCACGACCTGCTTGACGTTGACGTTTCCGGGAACGAATTCGATACCATAGGTTGCCATGAGGTCACCTCATAGTCTAATTACCGTCCTTTCCATTATTAACGTTGTCATTTCTTTCCTGGGCCGGCCGGATTGCGATTCGGGCCCGCGGGCGAGGCGGAAACGGACCCCGCCGGCGGTCCGCGGAAGGGGGGAGAACCTTGTGTCGCCTCGGCCGGATCCTGCCGCGGGCCGGTCCGACCGGGGCCAGAACCATTGAATCGGACACCCACACCATCCATCAGGTACGGGTTGGGCTACGGCTCGCCCGCTCGCTCGCGATGGTTCCACAGGGCTTCGTCTCCGGCATCTCCGCACCCCTCACGGAACGGTCCGGTCGGAGACTGGCGACGACCACCCAGAGTGGAAGGGTTGGGGAGGTGACGGTCCGCAGGGATCTCCAGTGCCGTTATCGCCGTGTCGCGGCGTTCCGGATGACAGGATCATGTGCACCGCAATCACGCCGGCTTCCGGAGGCGATGCGGCCGTGAACGTCGATGCCGTGCTGATCGACCTCGACGGCGTGCTGTATGTCGGGGACGCCCCGGTACCGGGAGCGGTCGAGGCTCTCGAGTGGCTCCTGGACGAGGAGATCCCGTTCAGGTGCGTGACGAACACGACCCGGCGTTCCCGGCAGTCGGTCGCCGCGCGTCTCCGCGACCTCGGCTTCGCGATCCCCGAGGCCTGGTGCTTCACGCCGGCCATGGCAGCCGTGCGCCGTCTCGGCGAGGAGGGCATCGCGGCCTGCCACCTGATCGCGACCGGCGATGTTCACCGCGACTTCGAGGAGGCCGGCATCCGCCTCGCTGCGGGGGAGGCGCCGTACGTCGCGGTCGGCGACGCGGGCGACCGGTGGACCTACGAGAGCATGAACCGGGCCTTCCGTCTCCTTGTCGGCGGCGCCCGGCTCCTTGCGCTCGAGCGGGACCGGTACTGGCGCGACACGGACGGCCTCGCGCTCTCGGCAGGGCCGTTCGTGGCCGCGCTCGAGTACGCGGCCGGGGTGACGGCCGAGGTGGTGGGCAAGCCCTCGCCCGCGTTCTTCCGGCTCGCACTCGCCGACCTCGGGGTTCAGGCGGAGCGGGCCGTGATGGTGGGGGACGACGTCGCGACCGACATCGGCGGTGCGAAGATCGCAGGCCTCGCGGCCGTCCTCGTCAGGACGGGTAAGTTCCGGCCGGAGGCGCTCGCGGCCTCGCCGGTCGCGCCGGACCGGGTTCTCGGCTCGATCGCGGACCTTCCCGCTCTGCTGGACCGCCGCACATGAAAACCCGGGCCGCCGCGCTGCTCGCGCTCGTCCTCGTCGTCGCCACGGCCGGGTGTGCCGCGCTCTTCGGGCCCAGCGCCGAGTACCCGGCGATCGTTCCCGTGCCGGGTGCCGGAGGGCCGGTGGCCGTCGATCATACGTTCGCGTTCGAGGGCGAGACCGAGACGATCGGGGTGACGATCGATGCCCCCATCCTCGCCGGGGCGAGAGCGGGCGAGAAAGAGGTGATGATCCGGGGCGAGGTCCCGGAGGAGGAGTGGATCGCGGGCGCATATCGTGCCCAGGTCTTCGACCCCGCCCAGGACCGGTTCTATGGCGACCTGCTCGGCGGGTTCCGCGAGGTCCGCGACCGGCGCGGGCTCGACAGCGACCGGTACCTCGAGCTCATGGCCGCCGCCGTTCAGCAGCTCCCGTACGCCACGGCGCCGGGGACGGCTGCGAAGTACCCGGTCGAGACCTGGGCGGACGGGAGCGGGGACTGCGACGACAAGGTTCTGCTCCTCGCCGGGCTCCTCGCTCGCGAGGGGTACCGCGTCGCCCTGCTCGTCTTCCTGCCCGAGAAGCACATGGCCCTCGGGGTCGGCAGCCCGGCCGGATACGATTACGGCGGGTCCGGGTACGCCTACCTCGAGGTCACGAACGGTTCGTACGTCGGGACCGTGCCCGACGAGGTCGGGGACGGGGTCCGGCTCGCTTCGGCCCCGCTCATCGTCCCAATCGGAAACGGAACGACCGTGTACGGCGCCGCTCCCGCGGCAGCGGCCGTCGAAGCGGCGCGGCGGGCTGCCCGCACTCGCGTGGACGCGCTCGGCCCCGAGATCGACCGGCGGCGAAGCGCGCTCGAGACGGACCGGCGACGGCTCGATGCGCTCCGATCGGCCGGCGACCGTACTGCCTTCGAGGCTGCATACGCGCAGTACGGCACCGACGCTGCCGCCTGCGACCGGCTCGTCGCGGAGTACAACCGGGCGGCCGACCTCCTGAACCGGACTGCGGCGAACCGGTACGACCGGGTGGGGGCGGGGGCCTACGTCTCGGCGCAACCGCCGTAACCGGCAGCCCGGGCAGCGAGCCCTGCGAAGAAGCCTACCGGAGCGGGTGTCGCAGTAGCCGGCCGGACCAGCTGACCCCGCCGCCGCACGTTCGGATACCGGGCCGCGCGCTCGGCGATGTGGATGAACGTCTCTCGATCCATGCAGGAGAGGTCGCCGGGACAGTCTATAACCAGTTATGGTCGCGGTGTGAAAGTGAAGGAGACGATCGACAACGGTTTAATCTCCCGGCCCGATACATCTCGCGAGGAGTTTATGCTCGAGATCACAGACCTGCACGTCTCGATCGGGGATCGGGAGGTCCTCCACGACATCAACCTCACCATTCCCGACGGCGAGACCCACGTGATGATGGGGCCGAACGGATCGGGCAAGACCACCCTGCTCCGGACGATCATGGGCTTTGGGGGCAACGAGGTGACCGCCGGGTCGATCTACTTCAACGGCGAGGACGTCACCCGGTTGCCGCTGCACGAGCGTGCCGAACGCGGTATGGGAATGCTCTACCAGCGGCCGCCCACGATCGCCGGGCTCAAGCTCGGCAAACTCCTGGAGGTCACCGCCCGTGCGAACGCGGACCGGATCCCGGCGCTCGCCGCCGAGCTGAACATGGACCGGTTCCTCGACCGGGACGTGAACGCCGGCTTTTCGGGCGGAGAGATCAAGCGGAGCGAGGTGCTGCAGCTGCTCGTCCAGGACCCGACGTTCACCATGCTCGACGAGCCCGAGTCCGGCGTCGATATCGAGAACATCTCCCTGATCGGGACCGCGATCTCCCACCTGCTCGAGAAAGACCAGCACATCGTGAAACGGCACAAGAGCGGGCTGATCATCACGCATACGGGCTACATCCTCGACTACATCGACGCCGACTATGGGCACGTCCTCTGCGACGGCGTCTTCAAGTGCCACGGCAACCCCCGCGAGATCCTCAAGTCGATCAAGACCCACGGGTACCAGGAGTGTGTGGAATGCCAGCGCCTGTAGAGGAACTCAAAGACCTTTCCCCCGAGAACCGGACCCGCCTCGAGCTGGCCGGGCTCGATGTCGGGGAGACCCAGCGCTCGGGCTCGTTCTTCCAGATCGACCAGGAGATTCAGCACGCCCACTCGGGGACCGAGGGGATCGAGG
>JADGNL010000125.1 GCA_017883495.1 Methanomicrobiales archaeon
CCCGGTCCCCGTGCCGGAGGCCGGCCTGCTGCCGGAGCGTGCGCTTGGCCCGGCTCTCGACGTCGCGGACCAGGTGCTCGGCGCAGAGCGCCCGTCCCGAGTACGGCTGGTGCGCAACGGCCGCACGGCGGCACCGGCTGCATCGGTCCGGCTCCATCATGCCAGCTTCTATGGCTGCTCCCATTAATGACAGTGACTGCCGGGTTCGCGCTGCTTTTAACCGTCGGCGTGCTAATGATGGAGCAGATGCCCCTTTCGGCCGAGGTAATCCGGTCTCTCCAACCGTACGACATACGTGTGCTCCACGCGATCGAACGGCTGATGCGGCGGTTCGAGTGGGTCCCTCTCGAGGAACTCAAGGCGGCGACCCGGTTCTCGGAGTCCGAGCTCAACTACCGCATCGGCCGCGTGATGGAGCGCGACCTGGTCCGGTACGCGAAGGTCCCGTACGAGGGCTATGCCCTTGTCTTCAACGGCTTCGACTCGCTCGCGCTCCGCTCGCTCTCGGGAAAGGGGACGGTGCGGGCCCTCGGCGACCGGATCGGCGAGGGCAAGGAGTCCGTCGTCTACGAGGGGCTCGGGCTCGCGCCGGTCGCGATCAAGCTCCACCACGTGGGGCAGCGCTCGTTCCAGTCGGTCCGGCTGAACCGGGACTACCTCCCCGAGCGGACCCACTGCGACTGGCTCTACGCCTCCCGGCTCTCGGCCCAGAGCGAGTACGAGGCCCTGACGAACCTCTCCCCGGCCGTCTCGGTGCCGGCCCCGATCGCGATCGACCGGCACGCGGTCGTGATGGACCTGATCGGCGGCACGACCCTGAACCGGTGCCGCCTCGACGACCCCGACCCGGTCTTCGACCGGATCCTCGAGAACGTTCGCGCCGCGTACAGGCACGGCGCGATCCACAACGACCTCTCCGAGTACAACGTGATGATCGACGAGGACCGGGTGGTGCTGATCGACTGGCCCCAGTGGATCACGCCCGACCACCCGAACGCGCTCGTCATCCTCACGCGCGACCTCTTCAACATCGTCACCTTTTTCGCCCGGAAGTACCGGGTGGTCCGTGACCTCGACGAGGCCGTTGAGTCCGTCCTGCGATGAAGGTGATCGGAGTCGACGTGATCCGCGGCTCCGTCAGGTCGCGCTCGCGCCGCCCCGGCTACGCATTCGTGCTGCTCGAGGACGGGGAGATCGTCGAGGAGACGGAGGTGACCCTCTACCGTCTCCTCCGACGCCTCGCCGAGGAGCGGCCCGACGTGCTCGCGGTCGATTCGCTCCAGGAGCTCGCGGCTGACCAGCACGAGCTCTACGCCCTTCTCCAGGCGATGCCGACCGGAACCCGCCTGGTCCAGGTGACGGGGGGCGAGCGGACCGAGAGCCTGGCGCAGGTCGCGGGGCGGTACAATATCCGGTTCAACCGGCTCTCGCCCTACGACGAGGCCCGGACGACGGCCCGCGTGGCCGCGCTCGGCGCCGGGGCCGAGGTGATCGCGTTCGAGAACACGACCGAGGTCGCGGTCACGCGCCACCGCTCGCCCGGGCGAGGGGGCTGGTCCCAGAACCGCTACACCCGGAAGATCCACGGCGCGGTCCAGCGGAAGTCGCGCGAGATCGAGGCCGAGCTCGCGG
Organism: Methanomicrobiales archaeon; assembly: GCA_017883495.1. Taxonomy (GTDB): domain Archaea; phylum Halobacteriota; class Methanomicrobia; order Methanomicrobiales; family Methanospirillaceae; genus UBA288. The sequence goes on from JADGNL010000125.1 coordinate 1,633, forward strand.
CCGCCGGGGTGCGGTACACGAAGCAGGAGACCCGGGCCTTCGGCGGATCCAGCCGGGTCGTCTTTACCCTGCAACTGCCCCGGAGCGAGGTCCCGGTCTCGACCTATCGCGGGGCCGACGTGCAGGTCCGGATCACGGGCAAGCGGCTCGAACGGATCCGCTTCCGGCCCGTGAGCGCGAAGCCCCGCTATCTGATCGTCGGGATCGACCCGGGGACCACGACCGCGTACGCGGCCCTCGACCTGGACGGCAACCTGCTCGCGCTCCGGTCGAGCCGGCAGCTGACCATGGCCGACCTGGTCGAGGAGCTGACCCGCGTGGGCCGGCCGCTCGTGATCGCCTCGGACGTGCCCGATATGCCGTTCTCGGTCGAGAAGATCCGGCGGGCTTTCTCGGCCGTGGCGTACACGCCGAAGGCCGAGATCAGCGTCGAGGCGAAGCTCGAGGCGGCCCGGCCGCACCCGTACGCCAACGACCACGAGCGGGACGCCCTCACGGCCGCGCTCGAGGCCTACCGCCACTACCGGAACCGCTTCGCGGGGATGCTCCGCCGGGTGCCGCCCGGGATCGACCTCGACGAGGTCCGGGCCGGCGCCGTGCGCGGCCTGTCGCTCGAACAGGTCCTCGACGGGCTCCGCGTCCGCCCGGCCGCGCCCGCCCCGGCCCCGCCGCCGACGCCCCCCGAGCCCCTCGGCGAGGGCGAGGAGCGCGTGCGTCTCCTCGAGGGCCAGAACAAGCGGCTCCGGGCCCTTGTCCGCGAGCTCCAGGACGAGAGCAGCGACAAGGACCGCGCCATCGACCGGCTCGAGGCGCGGCTGAGGGCGGCCCGCACGAGGTCGGCCGCGGCCGCGCGGGAATCGGCCGAGATCGCGACCCGCGACGCCGAGATCGAGAGTCTCCGCGCCCGCCTGAAACGCGAGGAGAAGCAGGTCCGGCGGCTGAAGCGGCGAGTCGTGCAGCTCCGCCGGTTCGAGGAGGCCGCCCTCGATACGGCCGGTGTGCCGGTCAAGGTGCTCGCGGCCTTCACGCGGGACGCGGTCCGGCACCTCTTCGAGATCCTCGGCATCCGGCCCGGCGAGCTCCTCTACGTGGCCGTGGTCGACGGCTGGGGGCGGACCACGGTCCGCGACCTCGCGGACCTCCAGGTCCGCGGGCTGGTGCTGAACGTGCCGTCGCTTGCGGCAGTCGATCCCCAACTCGTCCAGCTCTGCCGCGAGTACGACCTCCCCCTCATCGCGGGCGGCGAGGTCGGCGTTAGGGTCCAGGGCCTGCTCGGCCGGGTCGAGGCGGAGCCGCTCGCTGCGGCCGAGGCAGCGTGGGCGGAGGGGCAGGAGGAGCACCGGCGGCGGCAGCAGCAGGCGATGCTCGTGGGCGTGCTCCAGGACTACCGGACCGAGCGGGGAAAGGAGGTGCGGCGCGGTGGATGACCGTTCCCTGCTCGGCGTCGTCCGCGCCGTGATCGGCGACGCGGCCGTCGAGGACGACTGCGCCGTGCTCCCCTGCGGCGACTGGTGCCTGGTGCTGACCACGGACATGCTCCACGCGACCACGGACTTTCCCGAGGACATGACCGACTGGCAGAGGGGCTGGATGGCCGGAGCCGTCACCCTCTCGGACGTCGCCTCCATGGGTGCCGAGCCGGTCGCGCTCCTGCTCGCGGCCGGGCTCGACGACCCGAACCGCCTCGGCGAGATCACGCGCGGCGCCGCCGACTGCTGCGCACGGCACGGCGGCCGGCTCGTGGGCGGCGATATCGACCGGCACGACGAGCTGACCCTGGTCTCGACCGCGCTCGGCCGGGTCGAACCGGCCAATCTCGTCCGCCGCCGTGGCGCGCGCCCCGGCGACCTGGTCTGCGTCACCGGCACGCCCGGGCGGGCCGAGGCCGGCCTGCACGGCTACGCCGGCCACCGCCTCGCCCTCCTCGAGCCGCAGCCCCGGGTCGCCGAGGGCCGGACGCTCGGAAGGGCCGGGGCCACGGCCATGATGGACCTCTCGGACGGCCTCGCCCTCTCGCTCTACGACCTCGCGGCCGTGAACGCCTGCGGCTTTTCCCTCTCGGCGGCCGCGCTGCCGCGCCCGTCGGGTGTACCCGAGCCGCAGGCGACCGAGCTCGCACTCTACGGCGGGGGCGACTTCGAGCTCCTCTTCTGCTGCCCGCCCGGAACCCTTCCCGTCTCCGGAGTCGGGGCCACGCCGATCGGCACGGTCACGTCCGGGGCCGGGCGCGTCCTCCTCGACGGCGCGCCGGTCGAGAGGCGCGGGTACGAGCACCGCTGGTGACGCTCAGAGCCCCAGGTACTCGAGCGCGCCGAGGACGACGAGGATCAGCACAGCGACCGGCACGACCGCAAGCCAGAGGTTGACGCCGCCGAGGAGGTCCGAGACGGTCCGCCAGGGAAGCCTGCCCGTTCTGGCGCCCCATGGGCCGATCCGCGGGTAAACCGTGGCGAAGAGCCCGGTCCCGATCACGAGCCCGACCGCGCCGCCGACCAGCGCGTCGATCGAGCCCCGGCCGATCGCGCCGGCCACCGTGCCCGGACAGAGACCGAGCAGGCCGAAGCCGAGACCGAAGATCAGGCCGCCCGCGAGATGCGTCCCGAGCGAGGGGTCGGCCACGTGGGGCTCGGCGAGCCCGAGCGAACGGAGAATGGCAAAGCCGATCATCCCCACGAGCACGGCCGAGAGCATGATCTTCACGACCGTGAAGTCGTAGAGCAGGAGCTGGCCCCAGATCACTGCGTGCTCGGTCACGCCGCCGCGCTCGAGGAGGAAGCCGAAGACGATGCCGAAGGCGAGGCCGAGCCCGGTCTGGAGGGGCCGGTTCTGTCGGATCTCCTCGAGGGTCACGGTGCGCCCCCAACGAGGCCCCAGACGCCCTGGCCCCAGGGGATCCCGAAGAGCGCGAGCGAGATCAGGATCCCGCCGATGAAGAACCCGGCGGATGCGAGCATGGAGGCGATCGAGAGCTGGATGTTCCCGCCGATCCCGTGGCCGCTCGTGCACCCGCCGGCCCAGCGCGAGCCGAAGCCGAGCAGGATCCCGCCGGAGAGGGCGGCGACCCAGCGGAGCGGGAAGCTCCCGCCGAACCGCTCGGCCCAGAACGGCGGCACGAGCTCGATGGCGAACGTGCCCGAGAGCCAGGCCGCGATGAAGGCCCCGATCACGACTCCAGGCACGATCATGAACTGCCAGTCGACGGTCGGGGCGAAGCGCCGGTAGTACTCCATCGCGCCCGTCCGCTCCTTCGCGACGAGCCGGCCGAGCATGCCGCGCGCCTTCAGGTACGCGGTCGAGCAGCCGATCGGACGGTTGGAGAGGAGGAACGCGAGGGTCATGAGGAGGCCGATCCCGGCGCCGGCGAGGTAGGGCGACCAGCGCGGGGCGAACAGGAGTTCGAGCATGGCTGCATCATGGATGCCCCGGTCTTTAAGGCTATCCTCTGCCGGGCGAGGAGCCATATGGGCCGCCGCCCAACCGTTCTCCATGCGACCGCACGTCTTCGTGAACGCCGCGATGTCGGCCGACGGCAAACTCTCGACGTACGAGCGACGGCAGGTGAAGATCTCGGGCCCCGGCGACTTCCGGCGGGTCGACCGTCTCCGGGCCGGGGCGGACGCGGTCATGGTCGGGATCGGGACCGTGCTCGCCGACGATCCGTCCCTTACGGTGAAGGACCCGGCACTGGTCGCGGCGCGGATGGCGGAGGGGCGCGGACAGCACCCCGCGCGGGTCGTGGTCGACTCGCAGGCACGCATCTCGATCGACGCGGCCGTGCTCCACCGCGGCGACGGCCTCCGCGTGGTCGCGGTCTCGGAGGCGGCCCCGGCCGAGAAGCGGGCCGCGCTCGAGGAGTACGCCACGGTCGTGGTCGCCGGGCGGGACCGGGTCGACCTCGGGCTTCTCCTCGAGCGGCTCTTCGATCTCGGGGTCCGGCGGCTCATGGTCGAGGGCGGGGGCACCCTGATCGCGGCGCTCGCTACGGCCGGCCTCGTTGACGAGCTCTACGTCTTCGTCGGGAACATCATCATCGGGGGACGCGCCGCGCCGACGCTCGCGGACGGGGACGGACTCTCCTCGGCGGAACCGTTCGTCCGGCTGGATTTCGTCTCGGCACAGCCCTGCGACGAGGGTCTGCTCGTCCGCTGGCGCGTAGAAAAAGGGGCCTGAGTAGTGGCTCAGGGAAGCGACTGCTCGAAGAAGCGGTAGGTGTTGCCGTTGTTGAGCGACGCCTTCACGGAGACCGTGTCCGTGCCTCTCGAACCCGTGAAGGTCACCTCGGAGCCCGAGCGGGAGTCGAGGGGCTTGGTCTCGGTCGTCCCGTCCGAGCGGACCACGGTCACCGTCATCGCGGTGACCGACCCCTGGCCGGCGCCGCCGTTGAAGTCGACCACGATGTCGCGGTTGTAGGGCTGGCGGTTCACCGAGACCGCGAGGCCGAGACCCGTCGGCAGAGTCTGGAGCGTGGCCGGGGCGGCCGTCGTCACGGCGGCCGTGGTGCCGGCCGTTCCGGGAGCGGTGGTCGAGCTCGAGGTCGGGGCCGTTGTCGTCGCGTTGGTCGAACCGCCGCCGGTGCAGCCGGCCGCAAGGACCGCGAGCGCGACCAGGAGCGCAACCATCAGGTAGTGGTACTTCATACGATACCAATCGCCGCTGTTGCTATTTGACCGTTATGCCGCTCGTCCCGCCCCTCGCCGTCCTGCTCGCCGTCTGCCGGGTGCGGGGCCGGACCTTTCCCGCGTGGGCCGTGTCATCCCCGCAAGGGTGTCGGGGATTACTCCATCGACTCGTCGAACTCGGCCCGCAGCCGGGTCACGCCCGCGACCCCGGCCATGGCGTCGGCGTCGAGCACGAGCACCATGAAGGCCTCGTCGGGCACCTCCCCCAGGTGGCTCGCGAGGCCGTGGGCCGACGCCCGCTCGAACCCGAAGCGGGGGTAGTAGCCGGGGTGGCCGTAGAGGAGGACGAACGGGCAGTCCCGGCTCCGGAGGGCAGCGAGGCCGTGCTCGACCAGGGCCGAGCCGATCCCGCGGCGCTGATACTCCGGCAGGACGGCCAGCGGGGCCAGCCCCATTCCGACGGGCCCGGCGTCGACGGTCACCGGGCTGAAGAGGACGTGCCCGACGATCCGGTCGCCGTCCGCGGCCACGAGCGAGACCAAGTCCGGGCATCCCTGGCGGAGGCGGTCGACGATCTCCGCCTCGACCGATCTGCCGAATGCGGCCGTATGCAGGTCCCGGAGCGCCGCGACGTCGTCCGAGCGCTCCTCGCGTATCGAGATCATTGCCATTTCTTCCGCAAATTATGGACGCGCGGATGAGATAATGCGAATGCTCAGGCGACGCCCCGGGCCGTCGAAAAGGGAGGGGGGATCAGATGTACCGGGGCCGGACCGAGAGCCGGCGGGCCGTGTACAGCGGCCGGTAGGGCATGCCCGCGGTCGCCTCGCGCACGAGCTTGATCAGATCGCCCTCGCTGAACTGCTCCTTGTGCGGCTTGTTGGGGGCCGAGAGCCGCCGGATCGTGACCGTGAGCTTGCCGGTCTCGACCTCGGCGTCCCCGACCACGGCCACGAACGGGACCCAGTCCATGCCGGCCTCGCGAACCTTCTTGCCCACGCTCTCCTCGCGGTCGTCGAGGTCGGTCCGGACCCGGACCGCGTTGAGTCGGTCCGCGAGGTCGGCCGCGAAGCCGAGGTGCCTCTCGGCGACAGGGATCACGCGGACCTGCGTCGGGCTGAGCCACTCCGGCAGCTGGGGCACCGTCTGGTTCGCGGTCTGCTCGAGCAGGGCGCAGATCACCCGCTCGATCGAGCCCGTGGGCGAGCAGTGGAGGATCGGCGGGAAGACCTCCTCGCCGTCCTGGTGGTACTTGATCCCGAACCGGTCCGCGGACTCGACGTCGATCTGGACCGTCGGGTTCTCGATCGGCCGGCCCTGCCCGTCGATCGTGGCGAGGTCGACCTTCGCGATCCAGTAGTGGACCCGGCCCGAGAGGATCTCGACCAGCATCGGCGCGCCGGACTCCCGCACGAGCCCGCAGACCCAGTCCTTATGCTCCTCGTAGAAGACGCGCGTGCACCGGAAGACGGCAACGAGCGGGGTCTCGAAGTCGCGCCCGGTCTTCCAGCCCATCCCGAGCTGCTCCTCGAAGCAGGTCATGGCCTCGGCCATGTCACGGCAGAGGGTGTGCATGTCGGGCATGGTGAAGGCGCGCAGCCGTTTCAGCCCGATCACCTCGCCGCGCTGCTCGTGCCGGAACGAGTAGGTCGAGAGCTCGTACATCTTCATGGGGAGCGTGTTCGGCGAGATGTGCATGTCCCGCATGATCGAGAACATCCCGAAGCAGGCTGCGAAGCGGAGCATCATGTTCCGGTTGCCCGAGCGGAACCGATACTGCCGCTCGCCGAACTTGTCCGCGTGCTCGAAGATCGCCTTGTCCGCCAGGTCGTACATGACCGGGGTCTCGACGGGCGAACCGCCGTAGTCGAGGACCAGCCCGAGGGCGTAGTCCGCGAGCAGGTCGCGGACGAGCTTGCCGCGCGGCATCCATCGGAGATTGCCGACGTCCGAGGCCGGCTCGTAGTCGACGAGCTCCTTGGACCGCATCAGCTCCACGTGGATCGGGTCGCCGCCGGTGGGCACGGCCACGCCGAGCTCCTTTTTTACCAGGCAGCCGAAGCCCGAGTCGTCCATGAACTCGTCGACCTCGTGCTCGACCCCGTCGGAGGTCAGGACGAAGAAGTCGTGATCGACCGCGGGCTTCTCGGGCCCGGCGCCCTCCTCGGCGCCGGAGGGGACGATCGTCTTGGAGAGCTCGGAGAGCGGGTGGCCCTTGCATTTGAGCGAGAACGACTTGTACCAGCCGAACGGGGCCCGCTTGACCGTGTACGCGCCGAGGTCGTTCAGGCCCTGCTCGATCAGGGTCAGGACCCTGATCGCGGTGTCGGGGGCCGCGAGGTCGTTCGAGAGGTGCGCGTACGGGTAGAGCAGGATGTTCTTTGTCCCGACGCGGTCCGCGGTCTCGACGATCTCGGAGATGGCCTGCTGGACGACATCCTCGACCCCGCCCGCGTCCGCCTCCTCGACCGCGGTGAAGACGGTCAGGGCCTCCTGCATGCCGTCGGAGAGCAGGGAACACTCCTCGGCGATCCGGGTCTTCTCTCTCGCCTCGTACTCGATGGAGTCGGAATGGATCAGAAGAAGTCGCATGGTCTGCCTCGAATGGATCTAGCGCACGATGTATGGTTTGCTCGACCGTTTCCAGCCGCCAGACGGCGCATGATCAGGTTTTGGTCACATGACGTAAAAATAGACGCCCCGAGCTCCCGACATCTCGCAAGCATCGGATCGATCGATGCTTCCGAGCCGGTTGCCGAGAGCCGGGGATCTACTTCACCCTGGTACCGACAAAATCGTACGGGACGTTTCCCGAGTTTTCCACGTTCGGGTTCGGCCTCCAGCCTCCCGAGAAGGTGGTGCCGTCCTCGGAGATTCTTCCCGTCATCCTGGCTCCCCCGCCGAGATCCGTCGTGATCGTCACGTCGCTGCCCCGGACATCGTACCGGTACGGGATCGGGATGCCCACGAGATTGGAGTACACGGTCGACGGGAAGGTATCGCTCGACGGGTCGTACCCGATGATCTCCAGGCTCTGGATCTTCATGCCCACGAAGTCGGCCTCGAACGTCTGCTTGAGGAAGAATCCTCCAGGCAGCCATTCGAACGTGGTCCGTGCGGAAACGTTGTCCGCCGTGGAGCCGAGCGTTCGACCCCTGATGCTCCACGTGCCGACGAACGGTTCCAGACGCCCGAGCGCGGGATCGGGTCCGGGCGGCTGCTGCGGTTGCGTCTGTTCCTCCGACATACACTGGCACCTTGCAATCGATCACTCTGCTCTCCGATGCGGGCTCAACTATTTCAGACTTTCCGCCATTTGATCTCTTCCCGTTTCCGTTGCCGTCCCGTGTGCGTTGTACTGAAGAGCCGGACGCATCGGCGAAATTGATCCGGCCGTCGTATCATCCACGCTGGCCCGAGATATCGCGATCGCCATCCCGGTGCCTGGTCCGTGGAGTCTCACGTCTCCCCCCGGGCGGGATCCTTCCCGCGTCCGGCGGCTCGACGAGTTCGCACCGCCCGGGGGAGGCCCCCGAGCCAGGGCCGGCCCGCGCCGCTCACGCAATCGCCGGGAACGTACATCGACGCCAGCATGGTACAGGCATGCCTCGTCGGAAAAGCAGATGTACTGATGAGTTGATATGTGGTTTACCTTTCGACCCGAACGGCGTAGAGGTTCACGGCCACGAGCGGGGGAACCAGGTGACGGACGACTCGACCACGAACCAGGAGCTATTCGGCAGGATCGTCGACCTGCTTCATCAGCACGCACCCCGGGCCGTCCCGATCCTGACGGTCGCCGAGGGCCTCGGGATCGACCGAAAGACCGCTGCCAAGTACCTCGAGCTCCTCGCGCAGAGCGGCGATATCAGCATGGAGCGGTTCG
>JADGNL010000126.1 GCA_017883495.1 Methanomicrobiales archaeon
GCAGGTCGTGGCTCGAGACGTAGGCGTAGCGTTCGAGGTCCTCGTTCGACCGTTTCAGCCTCTCCGCCTGCGCGCGCAGCGCCTCCTCGGCCCTGAGGCGTTCGCCCACGTCGACGATCACCATCAGAACGTAGGCCCCGTCGGGGGACCGTGCCTCGACCTGGCCCGAGCAGACCCGCCCGTCAACCCGGCGGACGTCGAGCCGCCCGGTCATGCGGCGCCCCGTCCTCCAGCACCACCGCGACGGCCGCCCGCTGATCGTCGAGGGGCACGCCGTGCCCGTCCGTGCTCCCGACGGCGCGCTCGTCGGTTACGTCGCCGCGGTCCTCGACGTGACCGCGCAGGCGAGGCTCTCCGGCGACCTCGCCGAGAGCGAGGCGAAGTATCGGAACCTGGTCGAGCTCTCGCCGGACGCGATCCTGATCCACCAGCACGGGGCGATCGTCTTCGCGAACCCGGCGGCCGCCCGCCTCGTCGGCGCCGCGGCGCCGGACGACCTGGTCGGGCGCCCGATCATCGAGATCGTCGACCCCGGCGCGAGGGAGAACGTGGAATGGAACATCACGGCGGACCTGCGGGGCGAGGACAGCCCGATCACCATGGTCGAGATCCTCCGCCCCGACGGGACGACCGTTTCGGTGCAGGGGCGGGGAGCCTGCATCCCCCTCCGCGGCCGTCCCGCGGTCCAGGTCGTCCTCCGGGACGTCTCCGAGGAGAAACGGGCCGAGGCCGAGCTCCGTGAGACCGGGGAGCGGCTGCGGAACGTACTCGATCTCTCCCGCGATGCCGTGTACCGGTTCGATCTCGTCGCCGACCGCTTCGACTACGTGAGCCCGGTCGCCTGGACTCTCACCGGTAATCCCCTGGAAGAGTTCGCCGCGTTCTCCCTCGCGGAGCTCCTCGTCAGGATCCACACGGACGACCGGGGCACGGTCGAAGCCATCACCGCGGAGGCGATCGGCGGAGAGAACGCGACGGTCGAGTACCGCTTCCTGCACGGGGACGGGAGCTACCGCTGGTTCTCGGACCACTTCGTCGGCCAGACAGACGAGGATGGACGGACCTGCTACCGCGGGGGCGTGGTCCGGGACGTCACGCGAGAGCATGAGGACCGGGAAGCTCTCCGGCGCTTCGCCGAGGATCTGGAGCGGTCGAACGAGGAGCTGCAGCGGTTCGCGTACGTGGCGAGCCACGACCTGCAGGAGCCGCTCAGATCGATCGTCAGCTTTTCGCAGCTCCTCGAGCGGAGGCTGGGCGAAGACGGGAACCCCGATGTCCGGGACTTCCTGGGCTTCATCATCGAGGGCGGCGTTCGGATACAGGTCCTGATCCAGGACCTGCTCCAGCTCTCGCGGATCGAGACGAAGGCCCAGTCCGCGGAGCCTACCGACGCCGGGCGGGTAATCGCCGATGTTCTCGGTGCGCTCGAGACCTCGATCCGCGAGGCGGGCGCGACGGTCGAGGTCGGCGAGCTGCCCGTGGTGATGGCCGACCCGGCCCAGCTCGCCCAGGTCTTCTCGAACCTGGTCGGGAACGCGCTCAAGTACCGCCGGCCGGATGCGCCGCTCGAGGTCCGCGTCCGGGCCGAGCGAGTGGGACCCTCCTGGCGGTTCGCCGTCACGGACACGGGAATCGGGATCGAGGCAGAGTACTTCGATCGTATCTTCGTGATCTTCCAGCGGCTCCATACCCGCGAGGTATATCCCGGCACGGGCATCGGGCTCGCGGTCGTCAAGAAGATCGTCGAGCGGCACGGCGGCAGGGTCCGGGTCGAGTCCGTGCCGGGCGAGGGCTCGACCTTCTACTTCACTATGCCCGCGGTCTGAGCCCCGTCCCCAGCCACTAGCTCGCCGCCGATCGTGATCGTCCGCTCCAAGATCGGAACCTTCGTTCCCGCATGCTCCTGGGCGCGGTCGACCACGTACCGCACGCCGCCGCAGCACGGAACCTCCATCCGCAGGACCGTGATCGACCGGATCGCGTGGCGACGGAGGATCTCGGCCAACTTCTCCACGTACTCCTCGACCTCCCGGTCCAGCTTGGGGCAGAAGATGATCAGGATCCGGCCGGCGAGAAACTCCCGGTGGAAGTCCGCGAATGCGAACGGGGCGCAGTCGGCCGCGACGAGCAGATCCGCGTCGTCGAAGTACGAGGCCGCCGGGTTCAGCAGACGGAGCTGGATCGGCCACTGCCGCAGCTCGGACTGCGCCGCGCCTCCACCGGCCGGCGCCGTCTTCCGCCCGATCCGCCGCGCCGCGGCTCCGGGGCACCCGGCGGAGGCCGCCGCGCCGTGAACCGGGACGGGGATCTTCTGCTCGCGCAGATACTCGATCGCCTGGCCGTACAGCCCCGTCTCGCCGTGGCCGAGCAGGTGCTCGAGGTGCGCCCGGATCACGGCCTCCCCCTGGGGCGCGATCGTCCCCATCACGGCCCGCTCGTCGTACGGTTCGGCCTCGCGCTCGACCACGTCGATCGCCCCCTCGGGGCAGGTCCCGACGCAGGCGCCGAGCCCGTCGCAGAAGAGATCGCTCACCAGCCGCGCCTTCCCGTCGATCAGCTGGAGCGCCCCCTCGGGGCAGTCGGGGATGCAGCTGCCGCAGCCCGTGCAGCGCTCCCGGTCGATCTCGATGATCTTTCGCTTCATCCGTCCTCCCGCCCGGGCGCGCCGGGCCGCATCTTCTCCATACGCCGCAGGCCTGATGAAGTCTGCGGCTCCTCCGAACCCGGAGCATCTCCGGCCTCCTGCCGATTCCGTCGCAAAACGCAACCATAAATTAAAAAGCGTGGGGGGTCGAATAGCTCGGGCATGGTTGTTCCGACGAAGATCTTCTTCACCAGGGGCGTCGGCGTGCACAAGGACCGCCTCGCATCCTTCGAGCTCGCGCTGCGCCAGGCCGGGATCGAGCGATGCAACCTCGTCTACGTCTCCTCGATCTTCCCTCCCCATGCGAAAGAGGTCTCGCGGGACGACGGGCTCAACGAGATCCAGTCCGGCCAGATCGTGTATTGCGTCATGGCCCGGAACGAGACGAGCGAGCCGACGCGCCTGGTCTCGGCCGCGATCGGGCAGGCCCTGCCCCGCGAGGCCCACGCATATGGCTACCTCTCCGAGCACCACGCCTTCGGCGAGACCGAGGAGATCTCGGGCGAGTACGCCGAGGACCTGGCCGCGACCATGCTCGCGACCACGCTCGGGATCGCATTCGACCCCGACTGCGCCTGGCAGGAGCGCGAGCAGATCTACAAGGCGAGCGGCAAGATCATCGAGACCAAGCACATCTGCCAGGCGGCCCAAGGCGATCCGAACGGCCTCTGGACGACCGTGGTCGCGGCCGCGGTCTTCATCATCTGATCCCCCGTTTTCTCCGTCTCCGTTGCGCGGAGCGGAGTCCAGACTACAACAGCTTTATATCTTCGGGGGTCTTTCCCCGTGTCGGTGAAATCGAGTATGGCAGACCCGCTGAAGAAACCCGGCGACGACCGGACACGCCGACCGGACATGACGCCGGACACGACCGAGACAACACCCTCGACCATGCGCGACGACCGCCCGCTGACCGAGAAGGTCGGGGAGAAGCTCCGCGACGTCAAGGAGGACGTCAAGGAGAAGGTCGAGCCCGGGAAGACGGAGGCCGAGCGGACGGGGATGGGCTTACCGCCCCGCACGACCACGACTAAGGGTGCGGACTGGAACGACATCCAGAACCCCGGCTGTACGCCCGAGTGCGACACGGACTACGGGGCCCGTCCGGTCTCGGAGCTGAAGCCGCCGACCACGGTCTCGGACAAGGCCGACCTCGCCGCAACCCGGATGCTGGGCCGCGAGAAGATGGACCGCGAGAAGATGGACCGCGAAGCGATCATGTCCACAGCCACCATGGAGGCGGCAGCCATGCGGACCGGGATGGCCTCAAAGGACATGCCAATGAAGGACATGCCCTCGAAGGAGATGACCCGGACCGAGCCCGTGGCCGGCGAGCGGACGATCCGCCAGGGCGCCGCGATCGGGACCGAGCCGACGCGCCCGATGCCCATGACCGGAACGGTCGTGCCGCCGGGCACGGAGAGGGTGACGCCGCTCGCGCCCTACGGGACCATGGACGAGCGTTCCCGGATGCATGCCGAGGACCCGAGCGTGCACCCTGACTGGAAGACCGAGCCGCAGATCAACGCGCCGCGCGACGTCGGCATCCCGACCCCCGAGGGGCAGGCCGACCTGCAGAAGGCCGAGGCGGACCGCATGCGCCGCGAGACAGAACGCGATCGGAAGGCTGCGGAACGGCGCACCGAGCGTGACATGAGGACCAACCGCGGGCCCGTGCAAGCAGTCAAAGAGGACCTGAGCGAGGCCAAGGAAGCGACCAAGGAGAAGGCGCGCAACGTCAAGGAAGACGTCGACCGCAAGATCTGATCGCACCCCCCCTCCCCCGTTTTTACGCGCACGGTTATCCTGCAGGGCGGCCCATCCTGATCCAGGGAGACCATGGAGAGAAAGTCCCTCGTCCTGCTCGGCCTCGGCCTGGTCCTCATCGCCGTCGCCATCGTACTCGCAGTGCAATTCACCCCGGTTCCGAGCACGGGTCCGGCCGCGACGACCATGCCGACCCAGGCGACCCTCCGGGCGCCGGCCACGCTCGCGCCCGGCGACGCGCTCACGGCCGTCGCGTCCAGCGTGCAGGCCGCGCTCGATCGGCTCGACCGCGACACCGCGACGGCGGCGAAGGCGCTCGGGCCGACGGCCATGACCGGGAACGAGACCCGGCGCATCCTCCGCGATCTCCCCCTCGGCTCGCCGGCCGTGATCGACGCGGCTGCCGTCTCGAAGGAAGGCGTCATGCTGACCGTCGAGCCAGCCGAGTACGCCTCGGCCGAGGGCGCGGACATCGGCGCGCAGGAGCAGGTCCGCCGTCTCCGCTCGACGCAGCAGCCCGTCATGAGCAGAGTCTTCAGGACCGTCGAGGGCGTGAACGCGACCGACATCGAGTACCCGGTCGTCGCGACGTCCGGGCAGTTCAACGGCTCGGCCAGCCTCCTCATCCGTCCGACCGTACTTCTCTCGATGGCCGTGCAGGAGGCCCTCACCGGGAAGTCGGCCGAGGTCTACGTGATGGACACGGACGGCCTCCTCCTGTACGACCGCGACGCGGCCGAGGTCGGACGGTACGCCTTCTCGGACCCGATGTACGCGAACAACCCCGAGCTCCTAGCGGTCGCGAAGCGGATGGCGGCCGAACCGCAGGGCACGGGGTCGTACACCTTCGCGGCCGAGGGTTCGGCCACGCCGGTCCGAAAGGAGGTCGCGTGGACCTCGGTCGGGCTCCACGGGACCCAGTGGCGCGTGGTCGCGGCGAACGCGACGCCGTCCGCCTGAAATCCCCGTTTCTCTCTTCTTTTCGCCGTCCGGCGCAGTCGCTCCGAGATCAACCGCAGCTTCGTTAACGAAAACAAGTTTGCTTGCGGAGAAGGCAACCTGAATTTCGTCCGCAATCGGCGAAAGGTGCCTTTATCTTCTCTTTTCCCCCACGTTCTTGCATGAGTCTGGTGCTCGACGCGAAGAAGGGGATCATCACCGAGGAGATGAAGGAGGTCGCCCGGCAGGAGGGGCTCGACCCCGAGGTCATTCGGCGCGGCGTGGCCGGCGGCCACATTGTCATCCCGGTTTCGCCGTACAGAAAAGTGCGGCTCTGCGGGATCGGCGAGGGCCTCCGGACCAAGGTGAACGCATCCATCGGGACATCGTCCGACCTCGTCGACATCGACGTGGAGATCGAGAAGGCCCGGCAGGCCGAACTCGCCGGCGCCGACACCCTGATGGAGCTCTCCACCGGCGGCGACCTCGTCGAGATCCGGCGGCGCGTGGTCGAGGCCACGAGCCTCTCCGTCGGCTCCGTACCGCTCTACCAGGCCTTCATCGAGGCCGCCGTCCGAGACGGCGCGGTCATCCACATGAAGGAGGACGACCTCTTCCGTATCACGGCCGAGCAGGCCAGGGCCGGCACGAACTTCATGGCGATCCACACGGGGATCAACTACGAGACCATGAAGCGGCTCAA
>JADGNL010000127.1 GCA_017883495.1 Methanomicrobiales archaeon
ATCCGCGTCCTCGGCTGAATACCGCCGACCCCTCTTTTTTCGCCTCGCCGGGAGGTTTCGAAACGTATTAATCCGCACCTGCGGATTGCCTATTACGAACACTATGACTCCGTTCAGATTCTCATGCCTCGTCGCGGGGCTCGTTCTCGTCCTCGCGGCGCTCGCCGCGCCCGTCCTCGCCGACGGCGACACCGGCCTCGTCCGCGTCTCCTCGTCCCCCGGCGGGGCGCTCGTCTACATCGACGACATCTACCGTGGCGTCACCCCCATAGGCCAGGGCATCCCCCAGACCATCGAGGTGTTTTCGAGCACGCAGCACACGCTCCGGCTCGTCAAGCAGGGCTACCAGGACTACGCGACCACGTTCTCCGTGGACGCGGGGCAGCTCCGCGACATCTCCGGGACGCTGCCGCCGGTCACGCAGACCTCGACCTTCGGCACGATCTCGGTCCTCTCCACCCCCAGCGGGGCGAGCGTCTACATCGACGGAACCTTCTACGGGACGACCCCGGCTGCCGGCGGATCGCCGGTCGTCCAGAGCGTCATCGCGGGCAAGCACCGGGTCTCGGTCCAGCTGGACGGGTACGCCACCTACTCGACCACGGTCGACGCCGCGTCGGGCCAGACGCAGAACGTCGTGGCCACGCTCAGCTCCGACCAGCCCAACGGCGCCATCCAGGTCTCGACCAGCCCGAGCGGGGCGACGATCACGCTCGACGGCGGAGATGCCCGGACGTCGCCGGCCGCCTTCACGAACGTGGCGCCCGGCATGCACATGATCGTGGCGACCCTCGACGGGTACGAGCCCCTCCCGCAGTCGGTCCAGGTGAACTCCGGGCAGACGGCCCAGGCCACGCTGACCCTGACCCGGGTCTCCCCCTCGATCGGTTCCCTGCACCTCACGTCCGTTCCCTCCGCCGCCGACATCTACCTCGACGGGGCCTACCGGGGCTCGACGCCGATCACGATCGGCAACCTCGCGACGGGAAGCCACGCCGTGCTCCTTCGCCGCGCCGGGTACCAGGAGTACTCCACCACGGTCTCGATCTCCTCGGGCTCGACAACCGAGCTCCCCGTGTCCCTCGCCGCGCAGCCGTCCACGAGCGGGTCCATCGACGTGGTCACGTACCCGGCCGCCGCTTCCGTCTACCTCGACGGGGCCTACATCGGGCAGACGAACCCCTGGGACGCGCTCGACCTGCCGGGCATCGCTCCCGGCGATCACGACCTGACCCTCTCCCTCGGCGGGTACTACGACTACGTGACGACCGTCACCGTGACCGCGGGCAGGGGGTCTAGCGTGGTCGCGACGCTCAAGGACCAGCCGGGCGCGAACCCGAACGGCCAGGTGGCCGCAGTCTCGGCGCCCTCGGGAGCAATGGTCTATCTCGACAGCGTCTACCGCGGGCTCACGCCCCTGACCCTCGTGGCCGTTCCGACGGGCGCGCACACCCTCCTGATCCGCTCGTCCGGGTACCAGGACTGGGCAACCTCGGTCCAGGTGATCGAGGGCGATACGGCGCAGGTCTCGGCCGCGCTCGTGGCCAGCGGAGCGACCCCGACCGCGACGCTGACCGCGGCGACCCCGATCGCTACCACGACCGCGACGGCGACGCCGACCACTGCCGTTCCGACCACGACCAGGTCGGGCCTCGTCGACGGGCTTGCCCTCGCCGGGATCGCCCTCGCGGGCCTCCTTGTCCTCCGGGTCCGCCGGTAACCTCTATTTTTCGTCCGCGCCCGAGAACCGGGCGCCCACACCGGAGAGTTCGGACGGCGAGCCGATGAGCACGACCACGTCTCCCGGTAGGAGCACCTGGTCGCCGGGAGGGTTCGTGACGGTCGCGTCCCCGCGCCGGACTGCGAGGACGGTCGCGCCGAACCGGTCCCGCAGGCCCGACTCCTCCAGCCTGAGGCCCGCGAGCGGCGACGCGGGCGCGACGCGGTAGGTCCGGATGTCGAGGTCGTACAGCCGTCCCTTCGCGTCCACGCCCGCCCCGGCCGGCGCGCGGAGGGACCTGAACATGGCGTACCCTCCTGCGCGGACCCGGTCGACATAGCCCTCGATCTCGTTGAACGGGACTACATAGACCGAGAGGACGCGGACGACCAGCTCGATCAGGGCCTCGAACTCCTCGGCGATCACCTCGTCCGCCCCGCTCCCGAGAAGTTTCTCGACCTCGCCGGCGTACCGCACGCGGACGGCGATGAAGAGGTCGGGGTTCACGGCCCGGGCGGCCCGGACGACCCGCTCGACCGCGCCGGGATCGGAGATCACGCAGACGAGCAGGCGGGCGCGGTCGACGCCGGCGCTCCGGAGCACGCCGGCGTGGGCCGCATCGCCGAAGAGGATCGGTTCGCCCGCGGCCAGCTCGTGCCGGACTGTCTCGGGGTTTGCCTCGATCACCGTGTACGCGATGCCGGACTCGCGGGCGATCCGGGCGAGCTTCCGGCCCGAGAGGCCGTACCCGACGATCACCAGGTGGTCCGCGAGGGGGGGCGGCTCCGGCTCCCCGCCGCGCTGGGGAACGGCCGCGGCCAGGCGGTTGCCGAGGACCCGGGAGAGCTGGATCAGGAACGGCGCGGCCGCCATGGAGAGGACGGCCGCGTTGAGAAAGAGCTGGTACGCGCCGGCCGACAGGACACCGAGCGTGAGGGCCGTGGTCGCGATCACGAACGAGAACTCGCCGACGTGGGCGAGCGAGAGGCCGCCGATCACCACGGGGCGGACGGAGAGACCGAGCGCCCGGGCCGAGAGCATGCCCGGCAGGGTCTTGACGACGACGATTCCGAGTGTGAGCCCGCCCACGAGGAGCGGCTGGGCCAGGAGGTACTCCGTCTGGAGCAGCATCCCGATCGAGACAAAGAAGAGCCCGGCGAAGATGTCGCGGAAGGGGAGGACCAGGGTCAGGGCCTCGTGGCGGAACTCGGAGTCGGCGATCAGGAGTCCCGCGAGAAACGCTCCGAACGCGAAGGAGAGGCCGAGGGCCCCGGAGATGTAGACCGTGAGCACGCAGATGCCGACCACGGAGAAGAGGAAGACCTCGCTGGACTTCACCCGCGCCGCGTGGTAGAGGAGGGCCGGGACGCCCCAGCGGAGGCTGACCAGGATCGCGACGAGGACGACCCCGCCCTCGATGAGCCGGAGCGGGATCTCCCCCAGCGCGGGCGGGGCCTCGCCCGCGAGGAGCGGGAGCAGGAGCATGACGGGCACGACGGCGAGATCCTGGAAGATCAGGACCGAGAGCAGGAACCGGCCGTGCGGAGACCCGGTCTCGCCCCGCTCGCCGAGCGCGCTCATCACGATGGTCGTGCTCGAGAGCGCGATCATCACGCCGAAGACGGCGGCGACGGAGAAGGGCAATCCGAGGAGCAGGGCCACGGCGACGACGGCCCCCGCAGTCAGCAGGAGCTGGAGCGCGCCGCCGAGCACGAGCATCCGCCGGGCCGTGAGGAGTTCGCGGAACGAGATCTCGAGGCCGATGGTGAAGAGCAGGAGGATCACGCCGAGTTCCGCGTACCGCCCGATCATCTCCGTGTCCGTGACCAGCCGGAGGCCGGACGGGCCGATGAGCAGCCCGGCGAAGAGGTACCCGACGATCCCCGGGATCTTGAGCCGGCTGCAGACGAAGAGCGCCGCGATCGAGAACCCGAAGATCGCGAGGAACTCGAAGAGAAGCCCGGGGTCGAGCGAGCCCGCTACCAGGAGCCGTCCCCCCTATGGCGAATGTTTCTGCCGTGCAGGTTCGTACGGCAGAACCGGAATGTTAATATAAGGCCATAATTACAATTTAAATGAAACCTCATGGGACCGGCAGGTGTATCCTGGAAGGACCGGACGGCGGGCTCCGGGCATGCGAAGACCGTGTGCCCCGACGAGCGCCGCCTGGACCCCGGACTCAAACGGCTGACCGACTGCGCGGCGCCGCCGGAGCTCCCGACGTACCTCGTCCTCGGCTTTCCGATCTGCTTCACGGTCGCCCTCGGCATTCTCCTGATCGGGTTCCGCGGCGCCCTCACCCCCGAGGCGATGGGTTTCCTCGCGCTCGGCGGTCTCGGCATCCTCATCGTCCGATATCTCAACCGGCATTCGTAAATAGCGTCCGGTCCGTCGCGGGCTCGCGGCGGACGGCCCGGAGGCGCGAACTGTGCGACCGGGAAACCGCTCTTCTCTTTCCCGTATCCGGGAGCATCCCGTCCGGCGCAACGGTCCCATCGATCTCCCCACGCCCTCAGGCAGTTCCAGGCGAAAGCCGTCGTGCGGGCGAACCGCCCTACCGCCCGCCTTCGAGCGCCGGATGATCGCAGGCGGCGCAGAGGGTGACTGTCTCGCCGTCCGGTACGAGCACGGCCGTCCGGCACGCATGGCAGTCCTCGCCGAGGCAGTGCACGAGCAGCCCGTTCCGGCCGCTGACAAGCGGGCAGATTCGGTCGTCCATCAGAAGAGTATCAGGCGCAGGAGAGGTAAAGGTTTCATTAAGAGGGGGAAGGGGGGGGGATGGGTTCAGTCCCGTCCCCGGGAGCCGGAGGATCTCTTGGAAGTGCTCGAGCTCTTCTTCGTATCGGTGGACGACTTGCCGTGACCGCCGTGCGACACCTCGCCTCCGGCGCGCGCGACTCGCTCCCTGGTCTCCTCGTCAGCCGCCTGAAGGCCGCGTTTCTGGTGCGGCGCTTCGCCTCCGGCGCGAGCGACCCGCTCGCGAGTCTCCTCGTCGGCCGCCTGGAGGCCACGGACGCGGTGCGGCGCTTCGCCGCCGGCGCGGGCGACGCGTTCCCTGGTCTTCTCGTCGGCGACCTGGAGACCTCGGCCGTGTGGGTGCGCCGCTTCGCCGCCCTCTCGGGCCACGCGCTCCTTCGTCTTCTCGTCGGCTACCTGGAGGCCGCGGCCATGGGGGTGGGGGGCTTCACCGCCTTCGCGCGCCACGCGTTCCCTGGTCTCCTCGCTGGCGACCTGGAGGCCTCGGCCGTGGGGGTGCGGCGCCTCGCCGCCTGCGCGGGAGACCCGCTCGCGGGTCTTCTCGTCCGACGAGGCGAGGCCGCGATTCGAGTGCCCCTCGCCCTCTCTCGATCCGCCGCGGCCGCCGCTCGACGATGTCGAGGATTTCTTGTCGTCGTTCCTGTGCGATGCTTCGCCGCCCGTTCGGGTGACGCTCTCCCTGGTCTCTTCGCTCGCCGAGGCCAGGCCCCGGCGGCCGTTCGAACGCTTCTCGCGGTCCGTCATGTCCAGCACCGATACAGGGTTTTAACCCCTGCAACGATGGTCACTGCGCCTCTTAGTATTAAATATCTTCTACCGAATGAGATTTACGGGGACACACTAATCACCAAATTCCTTCAAAACATCCTTATTTATCCGTCATCCGGCATGTACGGCCGTTTCCATGTGGTGTCTCATCGACAATCCTTATGACCGGATCTCCCCAAACGTATGTATGTACCTCTCGAAGATGCGGGGAGCCCGCCTGCTCGTCATGGGCCTGCTCCTGGTGGCCCTCGCCGGAGGCATGATCTTCCCGGTCTCCGTCGCCGCGGCACCCACGGGAACGGCGACCGTCTCGCCCGCGACGACGGTCCCGGTCCCGTTCGGGACGACCGTGTCCGCCACCCCGACCGCGACGACGAAGGCAACGACGGCCGTAACAACAAGGGCGACGACCGCGACCACGAAGGCCACGACGGCACCCACGTCGGCGCCCACATCGGCGAAGACCACCACGCCCGCCACGACGGCTCCGACGACGGCAGCGACCACCAAGGCCACGACGGCCCCGACGTACGAGGCCCCGGCGGCTCCGAGTCTGCCGGCCGCGTCGACGGTCGTTTCCGCCCCGACGATCGTGCCCGGGTCGTACACGGTCCCGGCCGGCACGGGGATCTTCACGGTCTCCTCGGTCGGCAACGTGCCCGTCGGCGCCGACGGCGTGGTCCAGCTCATCGTCGACAACGGCTGGAACCCGCCGTTCGGCGACACCTACGTCGACGTCAGCTGGGACCCGTCCATGGTCGCGTACGAGTCCGCGGCCATCAAGGTCCTGAACACGACCGCGGCCGTCTCGAGCGATCACTCCGTGCGGATCATGCTCGGCGACTTCCGCCGCGGGTACCCGCAGGGGCGGTATCCCCTCGCGGCGATCACCCTGCGCGCGATTCGCGAGGGGACCTCGGCCCTCACGGTCTCGGTCGACCACGTTCGGTACTGGACCAGCGACTTCTCCGAGTTCACGGACATCACCGCGACCGCCTCGGGTCGGAGCGGGACCTTCTCGACGGGCGCGCTCCCGGTCGAGTCCCAGCCGATCGTGACCTTCACGCAGAACACGCTCGCACCGGTCTACTACCCGACGAACGACATCGACTCGGGCGGCGTGAGCACGACCGCGACGACGGCGACCCCGACGACAGCGCCGACGACGGTAACGACCGTCGAGACGATCGCGACGCAGCCCCCCGCGACCGCCGTCACGACCGATCTCCCGACGACCAACCAGACGCCGTACGTGTACGGCTCGTACGCCCCGGTCTCGACCCGGGTCCAGACCTCGGGCATCCCGGTGGCGGGCGTGGTCGTGGTCTCCCTCGCCATCCTCGGCGGCGTGGCCCTGCTGCTCCACCGCCGGCGATGATACTCGACTCCTCTTTTTAGATTTTAGAAGATTCACCGGGCCCCCAGGGGACGCATATTGGTAAATACGCTCCCGCTCAATAGATGTCCATGAGCCCCCAGCAGCGGGGAGGACGGGTGATCGCGATCTGCGGTCTTCTTCTCCTGCTCATCTCAGGCGTCGCCGCGGCCGAAGCAGCGGTCACGGACTCGCCCATCGCGATATCGAACGCCGCAGCCGACGGCGAGCCTTTCCAGCCGCCGGCGGACCCGGCCCACGTCTGGGTCGCGGGCGACGTCTTCTCGCTCCACGGCACCGACCAGTACCGCTACATCGTCGTCTACACGCGGGACACCCCCGACGGCCGGGTCCACGGCTGCTACCCGGTCGAGCAGGAGGCCTCGGGCCGGTACGTGGTCTCGCAGTACGTCCACGGCCAGGAGGTCTTCGGCGACGCGTTCATCGGGGCACAGGGCGGGAAGTTCCTCGCGAACGTCCCCCTGAACGAGGTCGTGATCACGGACCGCACCCCCGCGGACAGCGGCAAGACGTACTTCGGCCAGACCCTCGGCTCGATCTACGGCGGGGCGAACGCCCCGGCGCCGACGACGTCGCCGTCGCCGATCCCGACTGCCCCGCACTGGCCCAGCGTCGCGCCGACCGTGCCCCCGACCGTGAGCCCCACCGCTGCGTCGATGGGCGTGGTCGGCATCACCTTCACGCCCGGGCCGACCCCCTCGCTCCCGAGCAACCCCCAGCCGCTCCCGATGCCGACGGTCACCACGACGCCCGTGCCGCCAACGGAGACCGTGACGACGGCGCCGACGGTTGCGCCAGGTAATGGGGCGCAGGTCGTCGAGCCGGCCGCGCCCGAGCCCGCCGTGACGTCCGCGCCGGCTCGGTCCTGGGGTAAGCGGTTCGCGGCCTGGCAGGCGCCGACCACGACCGGTCGCCGCGTGACCGCGGTCATCGCGCCCGGCGGGACGGCGAACCCCGGCGGGCGGGCGGCGCGGACCGCGCCGAAGGCGTTCGGCCGGGTCTATCCGACCTGGTCCGTGTTCGGCCGGTCGACGATCTGAGGTCCCCTTTTTCCAATGCTTCGTCCGGAGCGGAGGCCGTCGTTCAGTCTCCCTCGTCGGCGCCGCCCGAGCCGTCTCCGGCGGGTCGGCCGCGTCGAACGATCCGGACGGCGACGGACAGTACGACGACGGGAACGGCCGGATCGACTTCG
>JADGNL010000128.1 GCA_017883495.1 Methanomicrobiales archaeon
ACGTTCGGCGCTTCATCGAACGGTATAACGACGGCAAATATCCCGTGCCATTCCTGATCGTCATTCACGGATTTGAACCTGAAAGGTGTAAAATCCGGGCTGATGAATCGGCAATCTCTTCACTATGGTATCATCCCGCATTCTCGTGCACGGCATACGCGCGTCCCACGCGCGGCGTGTATTGAGACCGATGAAAAGTAGTAATTTCGATTAAAATCCTAAGAAGAATTAGAAATAATAGTGGGCCCATTTTGGAAAAAGGAACCCATACATTTTCTCCTTCATGCTGCGGGAGGGATCCGAACCCTCGATCTCCAGATGTCCCAGGAAATGGCGCCTCATCGCGAATTAAACCCTATGAGTCTGGCGCCTTAACCAGCTAGGCCACCGCAGCCCGCACGTTGTGCATAATAAAAACGCGGGAGAGAGTGATAAAGATTCTGCTGGGGGCCGATCCAGCCCCGCCGGACCATGGAGAGGGAGGTAGCCTTCGCCACGACCTTCAGATGAGGTTGAAGAGGAGGATGGTGTCCTGGAAGTCGAGGCGCCCGTTTCCGTTGTAGTCGAAGAGCCGGAGCGGCTCGTTGGCCGCGATCCAGTCTGTCTCGCCAAAGAAGAGCGTGACGTCTGCGAAGTCGGCCCTGCCGTTGCCGTTGACGTCTTCGCACCACCCGTCCCCGTTCAGATCGGCCGGCCGACCTATGCCCCCCGGGATTGCCGGCGGGGCTGATGATACATAATAGACCAGAGGGAGACGGTCCACGTTCCCGCCATCGCCGAAGAGGTCGTACGGCCCGTCCGCGAAGCCGTCGCGGTTCTCGTCCCAGTGCGTGTCCGACCATCCCGTCAGACCGGGCGCACCCCAGTAGTTGCCGCCCGTGCGCGGTCCCCCGACGACGTTGGGCCCTGACCCCGCCGACCCGTTCCACGCGTTCGGGAGTATCGCACCCCCGAACCGGACGTTGACGTCGTTGACCAGCCGGTTGTCGACGATCCGGTTGCCGCCCGATGCGTAGAGCGAAATGCCGGCCGTCATCGAACCCGTGATCTCGTTCCGCTCGAGCGTCGCGTTCCCCGAATCGCGGACAAAGACGCCGATGCCGTTACCGGTCAGCTCGCACCCCCGAACCGAGACGTTCCGCGCCCGACCGTCGAGGGAGAGCCCCGCGAAGGCCGAGCCCGCGATCCTGCTGTCCGTGATGCCGCCGCCGTCGACGCCGTAGAATGCAGCCCCTTCGTCCCAGCCCTCGAGGACAAGGTCCGTAACGGTCACGTTCGACAGCCCGCCGGAGTTATAGGCGAGCACCCCGTACTGCCCGGTCCCGGAAGTCGCGCTCACCGTATGCCCGCTCCCGTTCAGCACCACATCCGAGGCCCGGATCTCCACTGCACGCGGGGCGGCGAGGCCCGCCTGGTCCCGGACGAGATAGTAACTCCCCGGCTCGGTGATCACGCACGGCAGCGCCTCGATCGCCCGCGGCGTGGGCGAGGCCGACGGTGCGAAAGCGACCTTTTCGGTCATCCAGAGCATGGCCGCCGCGTCCTGGTCGAAGAGGCCCACGGTCGCGTCGTAGTCGATGTCCATCGAGATCCGGAAGAGACCGTGCGGCCGGCCCGGACGCGCCCCCCATGAGTTGAGCATGACCCAGTACCGGTTGTTCGGATCGGTATCGTCGTATCCGACGCAGAGGATCGCGTGGCCGCCGGCCCCGCCTTCCTCCTCGTACGGGACATTCACCCAGGGGTCGGGGTTCCAGACGGACCCGTTCTCGGTACCGGCTCCCCAGAAACTGTAGAAAGCCTGCCACGCGGTCGCGTTCGGCAGGTAGTATGCGAACCAGACCGCGCGATCCCGATCGAGCACGGCCTTGATGTTCGCGATCGCCTGCTCGCGCCCCACGTGGCGGGTCACGACCCGCTCGGCCTCGATCGAGGCGATCCGGTAATGGGGATCCATCCCGATCGCGTAGGCCGGGACGAAAGAGCGGCCGTTATCGGCACACCATTGGATGCCGTCGGAGTAGCCGGCGTTCGGGTTCGACCAGGGCACGGCCGTTCCTGTCGAGGCGTAGAAGGAGGTGAGATCCCCGAGCACTCCGCCGTCTCCTGCCCAGCGGAGGCCCGCCGTGGTCGGGCGGTAGTTCGCATCCAGATATTCGACCGAGAGGCGGTCGCGGACTCCGTCCTGAACCGCGTGCGCGACCTCGAGCACTCCCGTGCCGGCCCATGCCCAGCAGTTCCCCGCCCGCCCCTGGTTCCGTTCGACCGGGACGTAGTCGAGGTACGGAAGGAGATCCTGCGACCCGTTCGGCGCCGCCACGGCACGAAGGCGGACGGGGTCCGCCTCGACAGCCGGAGCCCGACCATACGCCGCGTTCCAGGCCGCGAGCTGGGCCGCATCCGGGTGCATGATCCCGTACTCGTCATCCGAGGCCGCCACAGGGGCGAGCGACACCAGCAGGAGGGCGAGACCGAGCGCGGCGATGAGGCGGACCGTGACCATGGCGAACACTTCGGTGAGGGGTCGCCTCGGCAAGCAAAAAAGGGAACGGTCCCCCGGTTATTCCCGGGGCTTCGACCGGATGTACGTCCCGACCGCCGCCGATATCGCGGCCACCTCCTTGGTCTGGCGGAGCGAGGAGGCGAGGGTCTGCATGCGCGCCTCCTCCTCGCGGAGCGCCCGGAGAAGGCTCCGCTGGATGTGCTCCTCGGTGAGGAAGTGCGTATGCGTGTCCCCCTCGATGAAATGCCGGTTGTGCATCAGGGCGAAGTGGAGCGGAAGCGTCGTCTGGACGCCGAGGATCACATACTCCGAGATCGCGCGGCGCATCCGCTCGATCGCCGTGATCCGACTCAACCCGTAGGTGCAGAGCTTGGCGATCATGGAGTCGTAGTATGGCGAGATCGCGTAGCCCATGTGGACTCCGGAGTCGAGCCGCACCCCCGGGCCGCCCGGCGAACGGTAGCGAACGATCTTGCCGGGCGTGGCCTGGAAGTTGTTGAGGGGATCCTCGGCGTTGATCCGGCACTCGATGGCGTGGCCCCGGAGGCTGATCTCGTCCTGGGAGTACTCGAGCGGCTCGCCTGCGGCCGTAGCGATCTGCTGGCGGACAAGGTCGACACCGGTGACGAGCTCGGTGATCGTATGCTCGACCTGGAGCCGGGTATTCATCTCCATGAAGTAGTACTCCCCGCCCGCGTACAGGAACTCGACCGTGCCCGCGTTCACGTAGTTGCAGGCCTTCGCCGCGGCGATCGCCGAGGCTGTCATCCGCTCGCGGAGATCCTCGGTCATGATCGGGCAGGGCGACTCCTCCACGAGCTTCTGGTGCCGCCGCTGGATCGAGCACTCGCGTTCATACAGGTGGACCATGTGCCCGTGTTCGTCGCCGAGGATCTGCACCTCGACGTGTCGGGGCTTGACCAGGTACTTCTCGAGGAGGAGGGTCGGGTCGCCGAAGGCCGAGCCCGCGATCCGTCGCGCCCCCTCGATCGCGTCCGCGAGGCCGGCCTCGTCCTCGACGATCTGCATCCCGATCCCGCCGCCGCCTGCCGAGGCCTTGACGATCACGGGGTAACCGATCTCGGCCGCGATGCCCTTCGCGTCGTCGAGGTTCCCGATCCCCTCGGGTGTGCCCGGCACGACCGGCACGCCGGCGGCCTGCATCATCTGCTTGGCCCCGATCTTCGAACCCATGGCCCGGATCGTCCGAGAGGTCGGGCCGATGAAGGTCACTCCGTTCTCTTCGCAGGCCCGGGCGAACCCGGCGTTCTCGGCGAGGAAGCCGTACCCGGGGTGGATCGCCTCGGCCCCGGTCTTACGGGCAACGTCGATGATCCGGTCGATGTTCAGGTACGACTTCGCCGGGGGGGCCTCGCCGACCGGGAAGGCTTCGTCCGCGTAGCTGACGTGGAGCGCGTTTCGGTCCGGGTCCGAGTAGATGGCGACCGTCTCGATCCCCATCTCGCGACAGGCTCGCATAACCCGGATCGCGATCTCCCCGCGGTTCGCGACGAGAACCTTCTCGAAGAAGGTCATTCGACCACCAGGAGTACATCCCCCGCCTGTACCACGTCGCCCGCGTCTACGAAGATCTCGGTCACCATCCCATCGCGGGGGCTGTGGATCGGGTTCTCCATCTTCATCGCCTCGAGGACGACAAGGGTGTCGCCCTTCCTGACCTGGGCTCCCCGACTCGTCCGGACCTCGAGGACCATGCCCTGCATGTTCGACTTGATCCCGTTCCGTATGTCTCCGCGCGGAGCGCGGGCCGGGCCCTTCTCCACGCTCGTGGCGACTGCGGTCCCCTCGACCGAGAGGATCCGGACCGAGAAGACCTCGCCGTCGACCTCGACCTCCATCATCGACGGCACATCAGCCGCCTGCCGTGCGGCCTCGCCGGGCCGGGCCGTCGGGATCGCCTCGGGAGTCCGCTCCCCCTTCAGGAACGACGGGGCGATCGCCGGGTAAAGGATATAGGTCAGCACATCGTCCTCGCGCCGGACGAGCCCCTGCTCCGTCGCCTCGGCCCGCATGCGGTCGTAGACCGGTTCGAGCAGATCCGCGGGCCGGCAGACCACGATCTCCTCCCCCTCGGCGAGGATCTTGGAGCGGATCGCATCGGAGACGGGCGCGGGCGAGTGGCCGTAGAGCCCGCGGACGTAGTCCCGGACCTCCTTGGTTACGTTCTTGTACCGCTCGCCGAGGAGCACGTTCAGCACGGCCTGGCTCCCGACGATCTGCGAGGTCGGAGTCACGAGCGGCGGATATCCGCGGTCTTTCCGGACGCGCGGCACCTCGGCGAAGACCTCGTCGAGCCGGTCGAGCGCGTCCTGCTCCTTGAGCTGGCTGACCAGGTTCGAGATCATACCGCCGGGAAGCTGGTAGATCAGAACGTCCGAGTCGACCCGCTCCGAGATCGGGTCCACGAGCGTTCCGTACCGCTGACGGAGGGCGAGACAGGCGTTTCTCGCCTCCCGGAGAGTCAGCAGATCCATCCCGGTCGCGCGATCGGTTCCGACGAGCGAGGCGACCACGGACTCGGTCGGCGGCTGCGACGTCCCGAGCGCGAACGGCGACATGGCCGTATCCAGGATGTCCACCCCGGCCTCGATCGCGGCCTGGTAGGACATGGAGGCGATCCCCGAGGTCGAGTGGGAATGGAGGCAGACCGGGAGGCCGGTCGTCTCCCGGATTCCCGTGATCAGCTCGCGGGCCGCGGCCGGCATGATCAGGCCGGCCATGTCCTTGATGCAGATCGAGTCCGCGCCCCGGGCCGAGAGCTCGCCGGCCATCTCGACGAAGCCCGGGACCGAGTGGACCGGTGAAAGCGTGTACGAGATCGCTCCCTGGAGATGGGCGCCGGTCTCCTTCACGGCCCGCATCGAGCGCTCCATGTTCCGGAGATCGTTGAGCGCGTCGAAGATCCGGAAGACGTCGACCCCGTTCGTATATGCGGCTCCGACGAAGCGGTCGACCACGTCGTCGGGGTAGTGGCGGTACCCGACCAGGTTCTGGCCGCGGAGAAGCATCTGGATCCGGGTGTTCGGGAGGACCTCCTTGAGTCGGCGGAGCCGCTCCCACGGGTCCTCGGCCAGGAACCGGATGCACGAGTCGAAGGTCGCGCCGCCCCAGGCCTCGACGGACCAGAAGCCGGCCCGGTCGAGCTGCCGGGCGAGGGGGAGCATATCCTCGGTCCGGAGTCGAGTGGCGATGAGCGACTGATGGGCGTCCCGCAGGGTCGTATCGGTGATATAGAGCGGTTGTATCGGAATCGCAGCACTCATCGCGCACCTCTTCGGCTGATACCGAGATAAAAGCCGGAAGAGCTGTTCACAATGAAAGTATAAAAATATCGCGCGGTCCGAGGATTGCGAAGAGTAAAACGGAGATCGCGACACCGGTGGCCAGGCGCTCCGCCAGGGTCGGCGCGAAGTGCGGCACGTGCACGCCCCCGCCGGCGTAACCCCGGAGCGCGATGAGGCCGGCGAGTTCCCGACCGCGCCGGAGCTCGACGTGGAGGAGTGCCGCGCCGACCGCGAACCACCGGGGAAGAAGCGGCAGCCGCTTCTGTTCGACCGCGAGCCGGATCTGCGAAAGATCGTCGGCGGCGGCCTCGAGCGACCCGAGGGTCAGCTCGGCCGTGAGGCCGAGGTCGAAACCGACGGCAGGGAGGCCGACCCGGGCACCGATCCAGGCCCCGAGGTCGAATAGGTCGCCGTCCCGCTGAGAGGCGTAGGCGTAGGCTGCAACGAGGAGCACGGCGGAGATCCGGACGAGGTACTGGACGCCGTCGCCACCTGAGACGGCCGTCGCCGCTGCCGCAAGCAGAACTGTTACCCCCAGGTAGAGGACGGTGCGGCCGGAGGGGAGGGTTCGGTTCGAGCAGACGAACCACCAGAGCGCGGCCCCGATCGCCCCTGCGACCGAGATGAATGCAGCCCCCGAGAGGGCGGCCACCGCAAGGAGGCGGTAGCGAGGGTCGTTCATCGTTCCTCCGGGCCGAGTCGGCCGTTCCGAATTCGCCAACGGGCCGTGGCAGGTGGCAGGTGGCGGTCGGTGTGGGTTGTCGCGATCGTCACCCCAGGGCGCCCGCCGAGAGCCCTGCCGAGCGCGATCCTGCCGGGGACGTCGAGCGGGGCGAACGGCTCGTCAAGGACGAGAAAGTCGGCGTCCGTGGCGAGCGCGCACCCGAGCACAAGCCGCTGCTGCTCGCCCCGCGAGAGCCGAAACGGATCGGCGTTCCCGCGGCCGGCGAGCCCGAGCCGACCAAGGAGGGGTTCCGGCGGGAGTCCCCAGGACTCGACCTCGCTCTCGACCGTTGCCCCGGTGAGGTGATGCCCGGGGGACTGGCCGACCCAGAGGCGCCGGGAGACGCCTTCGAAGTGGATCGCGCCGGATAGGGGAGCGAGACCGCCCGCGAGCGCGAGCGCGAGCGTGGACTTGCCCGTCCCGATCCGGCCGACGACAACGTGGAGGCCGGGGCCGAAGACGGCGTCGGCCTCGAGCCGGAACGCACCCCGTTCCAGCACGACATGATCGAGAATGACGGCTGTCATCCTACCGCCTCCCATACGTCGAAGTACGCGAGTGCCGCGTCCCCCGTTGCGGCGACCCTCCCGGATTCGAGCGCAA
>JADGNL010000129.1 GCA_017883495.1 Methanomicrobiales archaeon
ACCTCGACGGCCTCCTCGACCTCGGCGACGGGTTGATGGCCCACGGCGGGCGCGAGGTCCGCGTGCGCGCCCTGCTCGACCGCCAGATCGGCGCGGGCGCGCTCGCGCTCGGCATGACCGTGCTCCTGCTCGCCTGGTCCGGACTCGCGTCGTCCCCGTCGCTCCTCTGGGCCCTGCTTGCGGCCGAGGTCCTGGGCCGGTTCGGCATGGCCCTCCTGACCGTGGTCGGCGCGCCCTTCCGCGAGGGGATCCAGAGCTACCTGCACGAGCGGGCGAGGCCGTGGTTCGTGCTGCCCGCGGCCCTGCTCTGCCTCCCCCTCGCCCTCCTTCCCCTCCGTGTCCCCGCGCTCCTCGGGGGCGCGGGCGTTGCCGTTCTCATACCGCTCGCCGTGCTCGTTATCGGGCGGCGGCTCTTCGGCGGGGTCAACGGCGACCTCGTCGGCGCCTCCCACGAGCTCTGTCGGGCCGCCGTCCTCTGCGCGATCGCCCTCCTCGCCTGAAGTTCGAGACGACGCGAACCGTTTTGTAGGGGGGCGCCTCATCTGATTCCACGATGCAGCAGACGGACATGGGCGTGCAGGCCCGCGGCGGGGTCATCACCCAGGAGGACCCCAACCTTGTCACGATCCGGACGCGCCTGCCGGCCGGCGTGCTGAGCCTCGCCCAGTTCCGGGGGCTCTCCGAGATCGCCGAACGGTACGGCGCGGACCACCTCCACCTGACCACGCGGCAGACGGTCGAGATCCCGCACCTCGACCCGGCCCGGATCGAGGAGATCGCGCGCGACCTCGAGGCGAACGGCACGCCCGTCGGGGCCGAGCACAACGAGGTGGTCAACGTCGTGGCCTGCCCGGGCACGGACCGGTGCAAGCTCGCGAACGTCGAGACGATCGAGCTCGCGCGGACCATCGACGCAAAATTCTTCGGCAGGGAGATGCCGGTCAAGGTCAGGATCACCATCGCCGGCTGCCCGAACGGATGCAACAACGCGCTCCTCAACGAGATCGGGATCATCGGCCGGATCCGGCCGGTCCGCACCCCCGGGCTCTGCACGGGCTGCGGCACCTGCGTCCACTACTGCCGCGAGAAGGCCGTCACGATCCGGAACGGGGCCTGTATCCTCGACCAGGACCGGTGCGTCCTCTGCGGCATGTGCATCAAGTCGTGCCCGTACACCCTGATCCGCTCCGAAGACCGGCACTACCTGGTCCTGGTGGGCGGGATGAGCGGCCGCCACCCGGCGGTCGGACGGGAGCTCGTCCGCGTCGACTCGCCCGAGAAGGTGGTCGAGGTCGTCGACCGCATCGTCTACTGGATCTACCGGACCGCGCGCGAGGGCCGGCTCCTCGGCCAGCAGCTCGACGAGATGGGGTTCGACGCGTTCAAAGGCCGGATAGAGAAGGAGTTCGGCGCCCCTCAGAGCCCGTAGCGCGGGTTGTACCCCTCGTCCGCGTCGTCGTCGCACTCGACGGAGCTGCCGTCGCGTACGTAGGTGTTGAACATCATCATGGCCTGCATCAGGTTCTCGTCGGGGGCCGTTCCCCGCCGTATCTCCTCGGCAGCGCGCCCCTGCGGATTCGGGATCAGGCGCCGCCCGACGCGGATCCCGGTGCAGTGGCGGCAGTACCCACAGTAGCGGTGGACCGACCGCTGTTCTCCTGCGCAATCGACGGAGGCCTTATCGCTCCCCGATTCCTTATTCATCGCGAGCGTCTTCATGGTTCAAGAGTATGGATCCGCCGACGGATAATAGTCTGTTGTCGGTTCGCGAATTCAGGGCCGAATCGGAAAAAGAGCGCATTGGACAGATTTTATATAGATGCGTCTCGAATATGTAATACTCGCGTGAGACCGGACAGGATGCTGTACCGTTCACGAATGGAGCAAGTATAATGGCAGCTGACAAGCCTCACCTGAACCTGGCCGTCATCGGCCACATCGACCACGGAAAGTCGACGTTGGTCGGGCGACTGATGTTCGAGACCGGCGCGGTCCCGCCCCACATCATCGAGAACTACCGAAAGGAGGCCGAGTCCAAGGGCAAGGGCTCCTTCGAGTTCGCGTGGGTCATGGACAACCTCAAGGAGGAGCGCGAGCGCGGGATCACGATCGACATCGCCCACAAGCGGTTCGACACGGCGAAGTTCTACTTCACGGTCGTGGACTGCCCCGGCCACCGTGACTTCGTGAAGAACATGATCACGGGCGCCTCCCAGGCCGACGCGGCCATCCTCGTGGTCGCCGCCCCCGATGGCGTCATGGAGCAGACCAAGGAGCACGTCTTCCTGGCCCGGACCCTCGGCATCCAGCAGCTGATCGTGGCCATCAACAAGATGGACATGGTCAACTACGACCAGAAGCGCTTCGAAGAGGTCAAGAAGGAGCTCTCGACGCTGATGCAGATGGTCGGGTACAAGCCCTCCGATACGCTCTTCATCCCGCTCTCCGCGTTCAAGGGCGCGAACATCTCGAAGAAGAACACCGGCGAGACCCCCTGGTACACCGGCCCCACCCTCCTCGAGGCGCTCGACACGCTCAAGGAGCCGGAGAAGCCCACGGACAAGCCCCTCCGCGTCCCGATCCAGGACGTCTACTCGATCTCGGGTATCGGCACCGTGCCGGTCGGCCGCGTCGAGACCGGTATCATGAAGAAGGGAATGAAGGTCTCCTTCATGCCCGCCAACAAGGACGGCGAGATCAAGTCGATCGAGATGCACCACGAGGAGCAGCCCCAGGCGCTTCCCGGCGACAACATCGGCTTCAACGTCCGCGGCGTCGGCAAGAACGACATCCGCCGCGGCGACGTCTGCGGCCCCGCGGACGTCCCGCCCACGGTTGCGGAGACCTTCACGGCCCAGATCGTCGTGCTCCAGCACCCGTCCGCGATCACGGTCGGGTACACTCCGGTCTTCCACTGCCACACGGCGCAGATCGCCTGCACGTTCATCGAGCTCCAGAAGAAGCTCGACCCGCGCTCGGGCCAGACCAAGGAGGAGAACCCGACCTTCCTGAAGGCAGGCGATGCCGCGATCGTCAAGGTCCTGCCCTCGCGCCCGATGGTGATCGAGAACGTCAAGGAACTGCCGCAGCTCGGCCGGTTCGCGATCCGCGACATGGGCTCGACGATCGCTGCCGGCATGTGCATCTCGATCGAGCCCAAGCAGATGATCCGGTAATCCATTTTTGGTGAACGGACATGCAAAAGGCACGCATTCGACTGACTGGCACTGATTATGCAAAGGTAGAGATGGTCTGCGACCGTATCCGCGAGATCGCGGAGCGCACGGGCGTGAACCTGGCCGGGCCGATCCCCCTGCCCACCAAGCGGCTCCTGGTCCCGATTCGGAAGAGCCCCGACGGTGAGGGGACGGCCACGTGGGACCGCTGGCAGATGCGGATCCACAAGCGCCTGATCGACATGGACGCCGACGAGCGCGCGCTCCGGCAGCTCATGCGGATCCAGGTGCCGAAGGACATCGGCATTGAGATCGTCCTGGAGAGCTGAGAGGTACGGCGTGCCTGCCGCTGAGGTCATTCCGACCATCCGGCGATATCTCTCTTTTGAAGCTCTCTTCGCCCTGGTGGTTCTCGCCACGGCATTCGTCAGGTTCTACCACCTGAACCTGAAACTCTTTCACCACGACGAGGCGATTCACGCCTGGTTCAGCTACGAGCTCCTGACCAAGGGGACGTACACGTACGACCCGATGTATCACGGGCCGATCATCTACTACATCACGGCCGGGATGTTCCGGCTCTTCGGGGACTCGGACCTCGTGGCCCGCATCGTGCCGGCCCTGCTCGGCGTGCTTATCGTCGTTCTCGTCTACTTCGTCTACCGCCTGGGCTACCTCGACAAGCGCCAGTCCCTCCTCGCCGGGCTGCTGATCATGATCTCGCCCGACCTGGTCTACTTCTCCCGCTTCCTCCGCCACGACATCTTCATGCTCTTCTTCACGTTCCTGTTCGTGGTCGCGACCCTCTACTACATCGAACGGAAGAAGCTCCGCTTTGCCGCGCTCATGGGCCTGGCCGCAGGCCTCGCGCTCTCGTGCAAGGAGGAGATGCCGCTCATCCTGATCCTGTTCGGGGTCTACTTCCTCTACCTGATCGTGCGGAAGAAGGTGACGCTGCCGCCGTGGAAGACCGTTGCCCGCGACTTCGGGGTCGCAATCCTGATCGCCGCGGGGGTGATGATCGTGCTCTACTCGTTCTTCGGGCTGCACATCGACACCCTCTGGACGGGGCCGGTCAAGGCGATCGAGCACTGGCTCGCCATGCACAACGAGCAGCGCCTGGGCGGGCCGCCGTACTTCTACCTGCTCCTCTTCGGCCTGTACGAGGTGCCGATCGTGATCCTGGCCGGGGCCTCGGTCGTCTCGTACGCCGTGGTCCGGCTCTGGCGCGGCCGGCGTCGTGACCGCGTCGCCGCGGCCGCGGCGGAGATCGACGCGATGGCCGGCGTCGCCCCCGTAGCGCCCGTCGCGCCGAAGGTCCCGGTCTTCGACCGCCGGGACGAGTTCTTCAAGTTCTGCCTGGTCTGGATGGCCGGGACCATGCTGATGTACGCGTATATCGGCGAGAAGGTCCCCTGGCTGATCATCCAGCAGCTCCTGCCCATGTGCCTCGCGGCCACCTGGTGCCTGCGCTCGAAGCCGCCGGAGGAGCGCATGGTCAGGCACAACGCCTGGAAGTGGGTGACGATCGCGTTCCTGCTCTTCAGCATCTTCGCGCCCGTCTACGGGTTCGGCCTCCTCTACACGACCAACCACGTCCAGTTCGTGCGCGAGGACATCTCCGAGCCGATCGTCCAGGTGCAGAACTCGGAGGACCTCCGGGGCCTCTTCAGCGACATGGACGCGGCGAACAAGGTCGTGATCGCGAGCCAGAACTACTGGCCCCTCCCATGGTACTATCGTGGGGATAGATGGGACAAGGTCCAGTTCTACGGCAACAAGATCGACGAAAATTCGGTCCTCTCGCAGAACGCGGACGTGGTCATCGCCGACTCGGGGACCTCGTACGACTCCCTGCCGGGATACGACAAGCGCACGATCAAGCTCAACTACTGGTTCAGCTGGTACGACAACCAGGACCGGATCCCGGAGTACTACTTCAAGCGCGACGGCAAGCTCGGGTCCATGAACCTCGACGTCTTCACAAGGACGGCGTCGTCCGCGACCGTGGTGCCCCCGGTCCCGCTCGGTTGAGCCCTCCCTTTTTTACCTCAATCCATTTATAAAAGAAACGCCCACCTCTCCGTGATGGCGACGGACCCGGTCAGTTTCCTCCTGCTCAGTCTCTCGTCGCTGCTCGTGATCGTCAACCCGCTCGGCGCCGCGATGATCTACGTCTCGATGACCGCGGGCATGGAGCGCGAGACGAAGCGGCGCACGGCGATCGAGGCGAGCTGGTACGCGCTGGTCGTGCTCCTGATCTTCGCCCTCCTCGGCGGGGTCATCCTCGAGCTCTTCGGGATCTCGCTCGCCGCGTTCCGGATCGGCGGAGGGATCCTCCTCTTCATGATCGGTCTGGAGATGGTCTACGCGAAGGTCTCCCGATCGAGGGTGACCGCGACCGAGAAGTACGAGGGGGACGCCGAGGATGT
The DNA here is from genome assembly GCA_017883495.1 of Methanomicrobiales archaeon. GTDB lineage: Archaea > Halobacteriota > Methanomicrobia > Methanomicrobiales > Methanospirillaceae > UBA288. The sequence goes on from JADGNL010000129.1 coordinate 5,609, forward strand.
CGCGGTCATGCCGATCGCGATCCCGATGATCGCGGGACCCGGCGCGATCACGACCGTGATCGTGCTGATGGACCAGGCGCGGGACCTCGGGCTCTGGGCCTACGGCGTGGTCATGGTCTCGATCGTGGTGACGTTGCTGGCCACGCATCTGACCATGGCCAACGCGGACCGCATCATGGCGCGCGTGGGCCAGCGCGAGTTCCGGGCCGTGAACCGGATCATGGGTATTCTGCTGATCGCGATCGCGGTCGAGTTCGTGATCGGCGGCCTCCGGATCGCGTTCCCCTTCCTGACGGGTGGGGCGTGAGGATCGCCCTGGCCCAGCTCCTCCTGGCGTGGGAGGACCCGGGGGCGAACCTCGGCGCGGTCGACGAGGCCGCGGCGCGGGCCGCGGACGCCGGTGCCGATCTCGCGGTCTTTCCCGAGCAGGTACTCTTCGGCTGGAACCCTGAGTCCGTGGCCGGCGCCGAGCCCGTGGGCGGGCCGCTGACGCAGGCGCTGCGGGCGATCGCGCGGCGGCACGCGATCGCCCTCGTCTGCTCCTTCCGCGAATCGGCCGGGGACGGGGTTCGGAACACGGCCCTCGCGGTCGACGCGGACGGGGCGATCGGCGCCGTCTACGCCAAGCAGCACCTCTTCGCCATCGGCGGCGAGGAGGCCTGCTACGTGCCCGGCCGGGGCCCGGCCCTCTTCGACTGCGGCGGGCTCTCCCTCGGCCTCGCGATCTGCTACGACCTCCGGTTCCCCTCGGTCTTTGCCGCGTACCGGGCCCTCGGCGCGGACGCGGTGCTCGTGCCGTCAGCGTGGCCCTGCGCCCGCCTCCGCCCCTGGCGTCTCTTCCTCCGCGCCCGCGCCCTCGACAACCGGCTCTACGTCGCGGGCGTTTCGTACGCGGCGGGCACTACCCCCGTGGAGGCCTACTGC
>JADGNL010000130.1 GCA_017883495.1 Methanomicrobiales archaeon
CGGCCGCGGCGTCGAGGAAACGGTCGATCGCAGGCCGGTCGAGGTCGCGGATCGAGATGATGTGCCGCATCTCACCGCCTCGCGAAGGTCAGGTACCCTGTGTGGCAGACGCGGGTCGACGGGCGCGTGCCCCGGGCCGAGCGGGTCATCTCGCGCTCGATCAGCTCGATCGCCCGGACCTCGGGGAAGAGTCGGCTGGCCGCGTCGTGCACGGCCTGGAACTGCTCGATGAACGGGGTGTAACAGGCGAGGTATCCACCCGGCACGATCAGGCCGTGGGCGTGCTCGACGTGCTCCTCCCGGCACTCCATGTCGAGGTGGACCACGTCGAAGCTCCCCTCGGCCTCGAGCAGGTCGCCCGCGACGACCGTGACGTTGTCCAGCCCCGCGTCGCGAACGTTCTTCTCGGCGAGCGCGGCGAAGTCGGGGCGGCGCTCGCGTGTCTCGACCGTCGCGGCGATCGAGCCGAAGTAGATCGCGGCGATCCCCGAGCCCGTGCCCGCGTCGAGGACGGCGTCGCGTCGGTTCATGCCGGTGTTCGCGATCACGGCCCCGATCTCTTTCGGGTGCATGGGCGCGCCCGAGCGGCGGGCGTGGACGAAGAAGTCGGTGGGGCGCGGACGGCGGGCCGTGAGCCGCTTGCCGAGGTGGGACTCGATCACGCTCCCCTCGGGGAGATCCGCGAGCGCGGCGAGGTCGATCATCCCGAGATCGGTCGAGAGGACCCCCTCGCCGGCCCGGACATAGAACTCCCGCCCGCAGCCGGCGAGGAGGACCCGGTCGCCCGCCGCGAACATGCGCTCAGCCCCGATCGGCGAGCGCGAGGATCGCGCCGGCGATGTCGCCGTTCGCGGCCACGAGCGCTGCCCGGGCCTCATCCGCGGTGACGCCGGCCTGGTCGGCGACGAGCGCGACGTCGTCCTCGGGGATCTCGGCGGCAGCCGGCTCGAACCGGGGCTCGCCGCCGGAGATCTGGTAGGTCGTGGCCCCCTGCATGGTCATGGCGACGACCTCGGCCTCGTCGAAGACGTACCGGCCCTCGGGGGTGGTGATCACGATCGAGCTGACGTTCTCGATCGGGGCGACCTCCATCCCCATCTTCTTCATCATCGCCTTCATTTGCTTGGGATTGATTCCGCCTGGTAACACGTCTACTCCCTCCCGGATCTAACGTTGACCGCGACCCCATACATACATGCCGTCATCTCCGGCCCCGAGAGGACGGCCGTCCCGGTCGCGACGAGCCGGTCCTCTCCGGCGACCACGAGCACCTCGTCCCCGGCCCGGATCCCCGGGTCCGCGGCGATCACGTGTTTGGCCATCGCGTTCTTGCCGGCCGCGACGAACTCCTCGACCTCGTCGAGCACGGCCACCCTGTACGCAGGCGGCGGCAGCACGGCGTGGAGCCGCAGGGCGCCGGCGATCCCGAGCACGAGTCGCCCGTCCTGGGCGCGGATCGTCGCGAGACGGTCCTTGCCGAGCAGCACGTTCCGGATCCGCCCGGTCGTGGAGCGGGTGAAGGTCACCTCGTCGGGGAAGAGACGAACGCCGACGTCCCGTCCGAACTGGAGGTCCGCGATCGTGCGGACCCTATCACGCGAGCTGGTCTCGAAGCAGGTCGTTGACACGACTGACGAACACCCCCTCTGCCTCATGGGGGATGAATGCACCGGCCGCGATCGGATGGCCCCCGCCGCCCCCGCCGAACTCGGCCGAGGCCGCGTTCAGCGCGGCCTGGAGGTCGACCCCCCGCCGCACGGACCACTCGTTCGTGCGCATGCTCACCTTGGTCAGGGTGTGGTCCTCGGGCAGGGTGCACATGATCAGGATCGGTTTCCTCCAGTTCAGCTTGCCGAGGGCCATGCCGGCCCCGATGCCGACGATCGTGTCGGGGTACCGGTCCCCGATGTGGAGGTACTGCAGGTGCGAGAGCTCGGTCACGCCCGTGTCCAGGATGTACTGGAGGAGCTCGCGGATGATCGAGCGGTGGTTGTTGAGCATGTACTCGGCCTCGCGGTACGCATCGCCCCGGTCGCCGCAGCAGATCTTGGAGCCGATCCCGGGCTTGGCCCACCGGCCGCAGGCGTTGAGCAGGGTCGCGTACTCGGAGGCGTTCCTGAGTGGGGAACGCGCCGGTTCGTCGGGGAAGAGGTACGAGTCGGCGAAGACCCGCTCCACGCCCTCGCCGTTCGCGAGCAGTTGCTGAACCAGGGCCGATGTGATCTTAGTCCTAACAGGCAGGTCGAGCTCCTCCCAGACCAGCCAGCGGCCGCCGGGACCCTTGAGCTCGTACCCGAGGAGTTTTTTCAGGAACCGCAGCGCCCCGGGCGTGTCGTTCGTGATCCCGGGGATGCGGGGGTCGTCGTTGTACGAGAGGCAAACGTGGACCGGCCGGGTCGAGGTCCCGTAGCAGTTCAGGTCTCGCCGGACCACGCGCACCGAGCCGTGTTCAACGCCGTCCGCGACGATCTCGGCCGCGGGGCCGACCAGTCCGAGGGTCTCGCGGGCCATCATGTCGCCGACGTTCCCGACGATCGCGATCTTGGCGAGGTCGACGTTCTCCTCGTCGAGGGCCTTCGCCACGAAGTACGCGACGCCGGCGGCCGAGAGCCGGGTGTGCCCGTGGGGCACGCCGTTCACCTGCTGGTACTCGATCCCGCAGGGCTGGGCCACGTGGTGGTCGAGGATCAGGACCTCGTCGGGCGAGAGCCCGCGCTCCTCGAGCAGGTTCTGCTGGCCCGCGCCGAGGTCGACGAAGACTTTGAGGGAGTCGTCCTCGGGCACGGCCTTCATGGTGAGCGGCTCGAGCTGCCGGACGAAGTGGGAGCTGACCGGCACGCCCGCGCGTGCGACCGCGGTCCGGACGATCGCCTCGCTCGAGATCCCGTCCGCGTCGATGTGGGAGATGACCGAGACCGCCTCCGCCCGCCGGATCGTCTGGGCCGCGCCGCGCACCTCCTCGGAAAAGCCCATGCTGATGTATGAGTAACGCCCTTAAACTGGATAAGGGTGACTCAAGCGGATGATCGACCTCTCGGAGTTCGCCGAACGCGGCGTGATCGACCCGGCCCGGATGCGGGCCGTTGACCAAAACGCGGTCGCGCTGGGGCTCTCGTCCCTGCAGATGATGGAGGCCGCGGGGGCCGCGCTGGCACGCACCGCGCTCGACGGAGACCCGGCCCGCGTGCTCGTGCTCGCCGGGCGCGGGAACAACGGCGGGGACGGCCTGGTGGCGGCGCGGTACCTCGCGGGCGCGGTCGAGGTCGCGGTGGTCGCCGTCGACGGAGAGATCACGCCCGAGACGGCGGCGCAGGGGGCACTCCTCGCCCGCACGCCCGTGCCGGTCCACCGGGTCGGCTGCCCCTCGGACCTCTCTCCGCTAGGCCCCCTCTTCGAGAAGGCCGACCTGATCGTCGACGCCCTGCTCGGAGTCGGGGCCGCGCCGCCGCTTCGCGAGCCGATCGCGGCGATCATCGAGCGGGCGAACGCCGCGCCCGCGCCGATCCTCGCGGCCGACGTCCCGACGCCGGGGTGCCGGGCCGACCGGGTGCTCGCGTTCCACAGGCCGAAGGGGCCGGGTGCGATGGTCGCGCCGATCGGGATCCCGCTCGAGGCCGAGATCTTTGCCGGGCCGGGCGACCTGCTCGCACTCGCGCCGCGGCGGCGGGAGGCGCACAAGGGCGAGGGCGGGCGCGTGCTCGTGGTCGGCGGCGGGCCGTACCAGGGGGCGCCGTACCTCGTCGGGCTTGCCGCGCTCCGGGCCGGGGCCGACCTGGTCCTCGTCGCGACCCCGTCGCCGCTCCCGTACCCCGACGTGATCACCATCCCGATCGGGGGAGCGGACTGGGGGGAGCACCGCGACCGTCTCGTCGCCGAGGCCGAGCGGGCCGACGCGGCCGTGATCGGCAACGGCCTCGGTCCGGAGGCCGCCCCGATCGTCGGCGCGCTCGCGCCGCACTGCAAAGCCGCGGTCTTCGACGCGGACGCGCTGCGGCTCCCGCTCCCGGTGGCCCGCTCGACGATCTACACACCGCACGCCGGCGAGTTCGCGCGATCCTTCGGCGTTCGGCCGCCCGACGACCTCGCCGGGCGGGGCCGGGCTGTGCGGGCCGCGGCCCGGGACGGCGTGGTCCTCCTCAAGGGCCCGGTCGACACGGTCTCGGACGGGGAGCGCGTCAGGTTCAACCGGACGGGCACGCCCGCCATGACCGTCGGCGGGACCGGGGACGTGCTGGCGGGGGTGGTCGGCGCCCTCCTCTGCCGCCTTCCCCCGTTCGAGGCCGCCGTCGCCGGGGCGTACGCGAACGGCCTCGCCGGCGAGGCCGCGGCGGCCGGCCGGCTCTCGGGCCTCCTTGCCTCCGACATGCTTACGGCCCTTCCGGAGGTACTCTATGGCCGGTGAGGGAATGCCCGAGTTCACGCACATCGAGGGGGACGCCGTCCGGATGGTCGACGTCACGAACAAGGACGAGGTCGCGCGCCGGGCCGTCGCGGCCGGCTGGATCAAGCTTCGGCCGGAGACGCTCGCCGCGATCGCGCTCGGGACGGTCGTCAAGGGGAACGTCCTCGCGACGGCCAGGGTCGCGGCCATCCTCGCGGTCAAGGATACCTCGCGGATCATCCCCATGTGCCATCCGATCCCGATCGGCGCGGTCAGGGTCGGGTTCGAGACGCTCGACGACCGGATCGGGGCCACGGTCGAGGTCGTGACCACGGGGAGGACCGGGGTCGAGATGGAGGCGCTCGTCGGCGTCTCGGTCGCGCTGCTCACGATCTGGGACATGGTCAAGTCGGCCGAGAAGGACGAGAACGGGCAGTACCCGGTCACGTGGATCGGCGACATCCGCGTGGTCGAGAAGGTCAAGGGCGACGCGGAGGGGCATGCTTAAGTCCCCCGCGGCAGAGATATAAAGGCACTCGGGATCCGTCCCGCGTAGGAATGTGGCGGCTCGTCCGCTGAACCTCTGGTGATCGCAATGTCGAAATCAGTCTACAGTTATATCAGGGACGCCTGGAAGAAGCCGGATGAGTCCGGCGTCTCGGAGCTCCTCTGGGAGCGCATGCAGGTCTGGCGGCGCGAGGGGACCGTGGTCCGGCTCGCGCGCCCGACGCGGATCGACCGCGCCCGCTCGCTCGGATACAAGGCCAAGCAGGGCGTGATCGTGGTCCGCTCCAAGATCCGGCGCGGCGGCCGGCGGAAGTCGCGGTACATCCGCGGACGGCGCACGGCGAACATGGGCATGCACCGGATCACGCCGGGCAAGTCGCTCCAGCGGATCGCCGAGGAGCGCGCCTCGTCGCGGTACCCGAACATGGAGGTCCTCAACTCCTACTGGGTCGGCCAGGACGGCCGGCAGAAGTGGTTCGAGGTCATCCTAGTCGACGGTCACCACCCCTCGATCAGAGCAGACCCGGCCCTCGCCTGGATCGGGAACTCGAACCAGCGCGGCCGTGCCGAGCGCGGCAAGACCAGCGCCGGCCAGAAGGGACGCGGTTTCCGCCACAAGGGTCGCGGAACCGAGAAGAATTATCCCTCGATCCGCTCGCACGCGAACCGGGGCAAGTAACCCTTTTTTTCATGCGGACCGACGTTCGCACGTACGCCGGCGGCGACACCACGGTCGAGCGGATGGCTCTCGAGGCCGGCGCGCTCGGATATGGAGCGATCGTCTCGGTGGGAGGGCCGCCCATGACCTGCGGCGCCGTCCGCGTGATCCCCGGCGTCTATGTCGCAGCCGAGAAGCCGAACCAGGCGCTCGCGGCCGTCCGGCGGGCGGCCGAGGGCACCTTCGTCACGGTCCGGCTCGGCGAGCAGGGCTTCAACCGGGCCGCGGCCGGCTTTGCCGGCGTTCACGCGCTCTCGGGCGTGTACCGCTGCCGCCGAAACTCCTTCGACCACGTCGCGGCCAGGACCGCGGCCGACCGGGGGGTCGCGATCGAGCTCGTGCTCGCGCCGCTCGTGCGCGAACGGGGCGGGCTCCGCCAGGCCGCTCTCCGCCGGTACGCGGACGTGCTCGTGCTCCACCACCGGTACGGTTTTCCGCTCGTGCTCGGCTCGGGGGCGCGGTCCTGCCTCGATCTCCGGGCGCCGCGCGCGGCCGACGCCCTCTGCCGGCTCTTCGGCCTGGACGAGGACGGCGTCGAGGCCGCGCTCACGGGGGTCGAGACCCTGATGTCGCCGACCCTGCCGGTGCGGGTGGTCGAATGAAACCCCGGCCCCCGACCCTGCGAGCGAACCGGCGGTACCTCCTCGTCCGGATCGCGCCGGTCTCCTTCGTGCCCGATGGCAAGCCCCTCTACCTCGCGATCGCCGAGGCCGTCTCCGCGCTCTACGGCGATGCCGGCGCCGCGGTGATCGACCAGGCCGTGGTCGCGGTCGAGCGCGGGCACGCGATCGTCCGCTGCCGCCGGGGGGAGGAGGAGCGGCTGATGGCGGCCGTCGCGACGGTCTCGGCCGTCGACGGAACGGCCTGCGCGCTCCACCCGCGGGCCGTCTCGGGCACGATCCTGAGCCTGCGCGATCGACTCGTCCCGCCCCCCGAATCGGTCCTGCTCGACGAGACGGTCGACGGCGAGATCGTCCGGCAGCGGCGCCGGATCGGCGCCGCGAGGGTCGATGTTATCGAGCATGATTATAAGGGAGAGCGAGTAGTATACTTCGAGACCATTCACCCTGAGGAGAGATAATGCAGCCACAATACCAGATGGGATACGATCGGGCGATCACGGTCTTCTCGCCCGACGGCCGGCTTTACCAGGTCGAGTACGCCCGGGAAGCGGTCAAGCGCGGCACGACCGCGGTCGGGATCAAGGCACAGGACGGGATCGTCCTGCTCGTGGACAAGCGCGTGAACTCGAAGCTCCTGGAGCCGAGCTCGATCGAGAAGATCTTCCGGATCGACGACCACATCGGTGTCGCATCCTCGGGGCTCGTCGGCGACGCCCGCTCCCTCGTGGACCGGGCCAGGGTCGAGACCCAGATCAACCGGGTCTCGTACGACGAGGAGATGGACGTGGAGATGCTCGCGAAGAAGCTCTGCGATCACATGCAGACCTACACCCAGTTCGGCGGGGCGCGCCCGTACGGGACGGCCCTGCTGATCGCGGGCCGCTCGGAGGGGCAGTTCCGCCTCTTCGAGACCGACCCCTCGGGCACGCTCCTCGAGTACAAGGCGACCGGGATCGGAATCGGCCGGAACGCGGTCATGAAGGTCTTCGAGGACGAGTACCGCGAGGACATGACCGTCGAGGAGGCGATCATGCTCGGCCTGAAGGCCCTGCACGCGGCCACCGAGGGCAAGTTCGACGTCACCATGGTCGAGATCGGCGTGGTCTCGAACGCCGACCCGCCGTTCCGGAAGATGACCCGCGAAGAGGTCGCCGGCTACGTCGAGCGCGTCGAGAAGACGACGACTCCGGCGACGACGACCTAGGACGGTTCCATGATTCCCCTCGACCGGGCCGTGATCGCGCGCCTCGAGAGCCATGGCGAACGGTTCGAGCTCCTGGTCGACCCCGAGGCCGCCGGCCGGTACCGCCACGGGGAGGAGGGGCTCGAGCTCGAGGACGTGGTCGCGTCCCTCAACGTCTTCGAGAACGCCTCGCGAGCCGAGCGGGCCTCGGACGAGACGCTCAAGAAGGTCTTCCACACGACGGTGTTCGAGGAGATCGCGCCGCAGATCATCAGGAAAGGCGAGATCCACCTGACGGCCGAGCAGCGCCGGCAGATGATCGTGGACAAGCGCCGGCAGGTGGTCGCGTTCATCTCGCGGAACGCGGTCAACCCCCAGACCGGCCTGCCGCACCCGCCCCATCGGATCGAGATGGCCATGGAGGAGGCGCGGGTCAACATCGACCCGTTCCGCCACCTGGACGAGCTCGTCAAGGACACGGTCAAGGCCCTCCGGCCCCTGCTCCCGATCCGCTTCGAGGAGCTCCGCCTCGCCGTCCGGATTCCGGCGGAGGACGCCGCGCGGGCGTACGCGGGGATCGCGGCGGCCGCGACGATCGAGCAGCAGGAGTGGCAGAAGGACGGCTCCTGGATCTGCGTGGTCCGGATCCCGGCGGGAATCCAGGACGACTTCTACTCGCTCGTGAACCGGCTCAGCAAGGGCGACGCCGACGTGAAGAAGCTCAAACAGATATATTAAGCCCGAATGCCGATAAATAAAGACTGCATTCCGAGGTAGAGGTCAATGGCACGTTCTCAAGGTAAGCACAAAGCAAAGGGAAAGGTTACCGGCAGCGCCGGCCGTTTCGGATGCCGGTACGGGCGGTTCATCCGCAAGCGCGTCAACGAGATGGAGAAGGTGTCGAGGGCGCTCCACCGCTGCCAGCGCTGCGACACGGTCGCAGTCCAGCGGCGCGGCACCGGGATCTGGACCTGCCGCAAGTGCGGGTTCACGTTCGCGGGCGGCGCATACGTGCCGCAGACGCCGATCCAGGCCATCGCGGTCCGGACGATCGACAGGATGCTGAAGGGGGTATAACCGCTCCATGGCCGCCAGCTACAAGTGCGCGCGGTGCAAGAACAGGGTCGAGATCGATGTCAACGTGCGCTGCCCCTACTGCGGGCACCGGATCCTCTTCAAGGAACGCGGCGCCGGGATCAAACAGCTGAAAGCTCGATGACCCTGGTCACGACCTCGCGCAAGGCGGCGCCCGACCTCCGGGCGCTCGCCCGCGGGCTCGCGTTCGCGGTCGAAGGGCGATACCTCGCACGGGGCAAGACGGGTTTGCGCGACCTCGTCACCATGGACACGACGCTCTTTCTCTTCTCGTATGAGCTCGACGGGCTCCAGCTTCGATCGTATGTCGACGAAAAGCCGGCCGCATCCTTCCGGGTGACGGCCCGCGAGGAGCGGCATCGCGAGGGGCCGATCGTCCGCGGGGTGCTCGCATCGGACGCCGTCCGGGACGCCCTCGGGCCGCGCATCGAGACGGCGCCCCTCGACGACGGCTGGGACCTCGGGTTCGACGGGCACCAGCGGCTTCAGTACCGGCTCAGGCTCGCGTCGGCCGGCGGTGAACTCGATGCCGACGATGCCTGACCGCCATGAAGCGGTCTTCCGCTTCTTCACGGCCCGCGCGGCCGACCATCTCGCCGCGCTCGAACCCGAGCTCGCGGGCGAGGAGGGGATGCGCTCGGCCGCGTCCCTCCGGCTGGTCGGCGACGACTGCCTCGAGCTCGCGGTCGACGCGCCGGACCTCCCGTCGCTCCGTGCCGCCCTGAACATGTGGCTCCGGCTCGTCCGGGTCGCGGACGAGACAGCCGCGCTGGCGGAACTCAGTCGTAGTTGCGAATGATCAGCTCCGCGACCGTCCCCCGGCGGTCGCCCCGGCAGTTGATGGAGCGGCGGGCCGGCACCCGCTCGATCGTCCAGGCGCCGTAGAGGTCGTCGAAGAACCGGTCGCAGGGGTCGTGGTTGCAGGGGTCGGAGTTGGAGAGCATCAGCTTCGCCCCCCGCCTGTCCAGCGACGCGAAGAGTTCGGCGAGGCGTGTCTGGTCGGCGTCGGAGAAACCGTTCTTTGCGTACGAGGTGAAGGACGAGGTCGCGTTCAGCGGGCGGTACGGCGGGTCGAAGTAGACGAACGTCCCCTCGTCGACGACCTCCGCGCACGCCGCGCTGTCGCCGAGCCGCACTTCGGCGTTCGCGAGCGCCTTCGAGGCGGCCTCGAGCGCGGCTCCGTTGCAGATGGCGGGGTTTTTGTACTTGCCGAACGGGACGTTGAACTCCCCCCGCGAGTTCACCCGGAAGAGGCCGTTGAAGCAGGTCTTGTTGAGAAAGAGGAGCTGGGCCGCCCGCTCGACCCATGCGTCCTCGTAGTCGGCGGGGTCGATCGCCGCACGGGCCCGGTTGAAGCGTTCGCGCACCCGGTAGAAGAGGTCGTTTCGCTCCGTCTCCGATGCCCCGGCATACTCGCCGGCCAGCGCTGTTGCATGGTCGATGAGGCCGGCGACGTCCCGCTTGACGACCTGGTAGAGAATGACGAGTTCCTCGTTGATGTCGTAGAGGTAGCACTCCTTCAGCGGAAACCGCCGGTTGAGAAAGAAGAAGACGGCCCCGCTCCCCACGAAGGGCTCGACGTACCGCGTGATGGTGCCGTCGGCGAGGCCCGGGGGGAGGCGGGGCTCGATCGCGTGCAGCAGCTGCGTCTTCCCGCCGGCCCATTTCAGGAACGGCCGGGCCCCCGGCGGGGAGGAATCCGATCCCTTAAACCGGGGAGACGCAGTCATATTGTACTGATGGGTCTGCTGGAAAAAGAAGGTGCGCGGCCGTGACCGGGGGTCGCAAAGCGCCGCGGACGAAGCGCGGGAACGGGCGCCGGGGTCGCGTGGGCCGCGTCCTGCGGCTCGGGGCCATCGCCGTCGTCGCGCTCGTCGTCATCGTCTTCCTCGTCGTCCCTATCAGCTTTGCCGCGTACGCCTCCTTGCCGCACACGCGCGCGGTCGCCCCACCGCCCGCGGGCTTCGCGAACATCAGCCTCGTCACCGACGACGGCGTGCCCCTCGCGGGCTGGTATGCGCCGACCCGGAACGGGGCCGCGATCGTCCTCGTCCACGGCGGCACCGACTCGCGCGAGGGCGTCCGGGCGCACGCGTCCATGCTCCGTGACGCCGGCTACGGCGTGCTCGCGATCGACCTCAGGGGTCACGGCGCCAGCGGGGGCCACGGCAACGCCTTCGGCTGGGAGGGGA
>JADGNL010000131.1 GCA_017883495.1 Methanomicrobiales archaeon
ACCCAGCGCGCGGCCCCTGCCATGCCGTAGAGCACGGGGATGGTCTTGAGACCGCGTGCCCGGTCGTTCGTGATGTCCGCGATGTCGTTTGCCCCGAGATGGGCGAGCGCATACGGATAGAAGAAGACGAAATAGAGGAGGGCCGTTGCGTCGGGAAAGCCGAGTACGAGGTATCCGGCGACCGGGAAGAGGGCGAAGTCGGTCCGGCCGAGGAGCTGCGCAAGCGGGTATCGCTGCCGGCGCTTACCGATCTGGTACGAGTACTCCGCGAGATAACTCCAGCCCATGATCGCGAGGACGAACAAATTGTGCGGCCACGGCAGGGTCAGGATAAGCGCGACTGCCCCGAGCGCGAGCAGCACCACCACCAGCCGGGCGCGCGCGGGGGAGACCGTGCCCGCGGCCAGAGGGCGGGTGCCGAAAGGGCGCCAGTACCGGGTCAGGCGATGGTCCACGTCCAGTCGATCGAGGTCCCGGTCGACATAGTCGTTCAGGACGAGGCCGGCCGTGAAGCCGAAGACCGCGATCAGGGCCGCGGTCGCGAGGACGCCCCAGGTGAACCCGCCGTAAATCCCCGCAGCGAGTAGCGTGCCCGAGCAGAAGAGGAGGGCCCATGCAGGGGCGAAGTGCAGTCGGAGAAGGTCGAGGTACGGAGCGAGGCCGGCCCGCATATGTACATTCCCTTGGCGGCGGACCATACAAACCTGGCGGAGAGCGATGGATTGATACCCGTCTTCGGCACAGGAGAGGATTACGTGACGAACTCCGGCCCGTTGATCCTGACCGTCGGTCACTCGACGAGACCGCTCGAGGAGTTTCTCGACCTGCTCGAACAGCACGACTGCCGTACCGTCGTCGATGTGCGAAGCCTGCCCCGTTCGCGACGCTACCCCCACTTTGACCGGGCCGCGCTTGCCTCCTCACTCGCCGAGCGAGGGATCGGTTACCGTCATTGCGCGACTCTCGGAGGGCTGCGACGGCCACTTCAATTGACCGAGTCGGTCAATCGAGGGCTCCGAAACGAACGCTTCAGGGCGTACGCCGACCACATGCAGACCGCGGAGTTCACGGACGCGGTCGCGAGGCTCGTCGATCTGGCCCGCGCTGATCGCTGCGCGGTCATATGCGCCGAGGCCGTCCCCTGGCGCTGCCACCGATCGCTGCTTGCGGATGCACTCGTCGTCCGAGGATGCCGTGTCCTCCACGTCATCGACCGTGACCACACCGAATGGCACCGGCTTAACAAGGGGGCTGTGGTCACGAACGGTTCTGTCTCGTACCCGGCGGACCAGGAGCAGCAACTGCTCGATCAGCTGTCCGGCGACGGGGGGTGGGAATAACCGGGACCGTATGCCCCTCTCCGATCGCAGTGCAATCGCCACGCCCGCCGCGATACGAACGCTCTTGACGGCGATTATCGACTCGCCGGAACGCTACGCGTCATGTCGGAGCTCCATCGCTACCGCGGCGGATCATACAAAGGCGGAAAAACTAGCGTCATCCGGTTCCCAGCGACAGGTGACGGGATGGCTCCGCCTCAGGAGGCCGCGTTGAGCCTGTCGATGTAGTCCTCGAAGAGGTGGATGCGAGTCGAGATCGGGAAGGGCGTGCCCTGGATGCTGATGATCGCGTCTCCGCGGGCGAGCGTCTGGATCTCGTTGGACATGCTCATCAGGTTCTGCTTGGCGTTCCCCGCGACGATGTCCCGGTCCAGCTGATCAGAGAGTCCCATGACGACGTAGGTATTCAGCTGGGCCAGGATTCGGGTGTCGATGTTCTTTGGCTGCTGGGTCACCAGGCAGAGACCGACCCCGAACTTGCGCCCTTCCATGGCACACTCGCGGAAGACCTGCGTCGACTGGTTCGCTTTCGCGAGCACCCGCTGGGCCTCCTCGATCGCAATCACGACCTGCCGGTTGCCCATCCCCTCGGCCGAGAGCGTGTGCATTCGATGCGCATTCAGGATCGAACGGGTCAGCGTGGCGAGGGCGAAGAGCTCGCTGCGCTCGCTCATGCCGGGAATGTCGATCAGCACGACCTTATTGTGACTGAGGTTTTCGAGGATGGCTGGGATGGACGAGCCGAAGCGGTGGAGGAAGGCCCGGTTCTCCTCGACCAGGGTCTCGACACGGCGCTGGATCATGTGGAGCGGCCCGAGGGCGTACGTCCGGAGCGTATCAGTGATCTCGGGGTGACGGCCGATTCCGCTCGTGGTCTTGAGGGGGGATGGGAGAGAGTCGACCCCTTCGTTGACGAAGAAGTCGATCACGTCCGAGCCCGGCAGGCTGTCGAGGGACTCGACCACCTCGACGAGCGGGAGCGAGAGTTCGTAGAGGAACCCGAGGTCTCCCATCCGGAAGTCGTCGTGCTCGAGCCGGAGCTCGTGCAGCCCGTAGCGCTCCCGTTCCTCCTGGGGGCGGGTCGAGAAGACCGAGATGCCGTCGCGCGCTGCCGTGTACTCGATAAGCCCCTTGATGCGCCGACCCTTCACACGGTACCCGGTTACATACTCGCCGTGGGGGTCGACGATCAGAAGGCCGAACTGCCGCCGGCGCATTGACGAGGCGCAGAAGACCTTCATGAAGTTCGACTTGCCCATGCCCGTCGTCGCGAAGATGCCCATATGCGACGAGAGCGTCTCCGACGGGATCGAGACGGTCACCCCTTCGAGAACCCCGAGGCCGGCGCGCATCGTCCCGACCTCCATGTCCCCCATCGACCGTTTCAGGAAAGCGAGATCCGCGTCGTCGGGGCGTGAGACCTCGGAGAAGTTTGTCGGGGCCGTGATCGGCGGGCGGAACCGGCCGTCGTGGTCGACGAGGCCGAGCGGGTGAAGGTTGACGCAGAGCACAGGCTCGGCCGCATCCGCTCCCGGGGGAGTGTCGTGCGTGATGTCCGTGACCTTGGCATAGAAGATGAAGTCCTTGTCGCGGTCGGTGAGTTTGAGGATGTCCCCCACAAAGAGGACTGCTGTCGAGGGAACTACGATCCGGTAGGCGAGGACCGTGGTGCTGATCAGGCGAAAACCGGCGGCATCGAGGGACATGGACCACCCTTCAGTGATGTGAGATCATACGCGGTTATAGATATATACCATTGGTTTTTTCCCTGCGACTTCTTCTCAGCGAACGGTATCTCCGATCGGTTTTCATCATCGCACGGGAGCCGGGAGGCCGGGGCTCTGATACGTATTCCCGCGAGGCGCGGTGGCGGAAGGCGACGCCGAGGTGAGGCTGCCTGGAACTGCGAGCACACGCTTGGTTCCAGCTGAGAGCCCGCCGCGGCCACCTCGTCGTCCGCAGTCGGCCCATCGGATGGCGACCGGCTCAATCAACCAGTCGGCCGTTCGAGCACCAGGATCCGCCGGGTCAGACTCTTGTGTACGCGTTGCTCGAAACGGCTGGCGATCGTGAGGTGCCGGGCCGCGATCTCGTCGATGGGCCGATGGGTGACGATCACGGCCCGCCGCCCCGGCCGCAGCACGCGTGCCACCTCGGCCAGTGACTCGTCGTAGAGCCGGTCGAGGGTCTCGCCGCGGATCTGCACGGACTGGCCGTACGGCAGGTCCGAGACGACAGCGTCGACCGAGGCCGATCGGAGCGGGAGAAGGGCCGCGTCCGCGAGCGCGACCTCGGCGCCGGCCAGGTTCAGGCGAGCACCCTCGAGCATCAGCGGGTCGACGTCGAGTCCGAGGGCGCGGACGCCGAGGAGCGACGCCTCGATCAGGGTCCCGCCCGTGCCAGCGAAGGGGTCGAGGAGCACCTCGCCCGGCTCGATGCCCGAAAGGTTCACGAGTGTCCGGGTCATGCGCGGCATCATCACGCCGGGATGGAAGAACGGTCGCGAGAAGGGCCGACGGGCGTCGAGCGCACGGCGGTCGGGCTCGCAGACGAGTCGGCCGAGGTAACACCGATCGGCCGAACAGATGAGGCCGTAGGTGATCTCGGGGGCCGAGAGCGAGACTTTGCCCGGGATCATGCCGCCGAGCTGGCGCTCGAGGGGGAGGGCAGGGGTGGCGAGGGCCGCACCCTCGACCTTCTTCACCCGAAGCGCGAACGTCCCGTCCGGTTCGAGCGCGGCCTCGCGGACCATCGCGTCGACCGTGTCATTCTCGGCGGGACAGTCGGCGATGTACTCGTAGACGCGATGGGTCAGGGCGAGGCGCGCGAGGCGGGCGGGATCCGAGCACTCGCCCACGGCGAGTTGCGGGCCTGTCTCGTCCACGCGGACGGCGCACCCGAGCTCGGCCGCCGGAAGCGACGGGTGCTCGCCCGAGAGGAGGCAGACGACGCGCATCGGCTCGGTCAGGCCCGCCGCCGCATCCGCGCCTGGAGACCGAAGTACTCGGAGAAGCCGATCGCCGAGCACTGGTCGAGCGAGGTCGAGTCGAACGAGACGAGGTCGCCCGAGTAGAGCGCGAACGGCGACGATCTGCCGAGCACGCGGAGGCCGCCCTTGAAGAGCCGGAGGTCGACCGTGCCGGAGACGACGGACTGCGTCTCGTCGACGAACGAATTGAGCGCGCAGTAGAGCGGCTCGTATACGAGCCCCATGTACGCGAGCTCGGACCACTTCTCGTCCACGCCGGCCTTGAACGCGAGCTCCTGCCGGGTCAGCACGAGCCGTTCGAGGTCGC
>JADGNL010000132.1 GCA_017883495.1 Methanomicrobiales archaeon
ACCGATTTCCGGAGCAGGATCGGGTCGGCGATCGCGGCCGCCGGGTCGAGTCCGGCGAGCGCGGACGCGATCCGCTCCCGCTGGTACGGGGTCGCCGACCATCGTCGGCGGAAGAGGAGGTAGAGGAGCAGAATCAGGACGCCCATGTCGACCGCCATGATCGGCGCCATCACCCCCAGAAAGTCCCCGAACGAGAGCCCCGCGGCCGAGCCGATCAGGATGTTCGGGGGGTCGCCGATCAGGGTCGCGGTCCCGCCGATGTTCGAGGCGAAGATCGCGCCGAGCAGGTACGGCAGCGGGTCCACCTCGAGGTGGTCCGCGATATACAGGAGCATGGGCGTCACGAGCAGGACCGTGGTCACGTTGTCCAGCAGGGCCGAGACGAGCGCCGTGAGGACCATGAAGAGGACGAGGAGCCGGAACGGGCGGCCCCCGGCGGCCCGGGCCGTGCGGATCGCGAGCCAGTCGAAGAGGCCCGAGTCGCGGGCGAGCGCGACGATCACCATCATCCCGGCAAGGAGCAGGAGGGTGTTGAGGTCGAGGTAGTTCGGGACCCGGTCCCAGGGGACGAGCCCGGCCGCGACCGCGACCACGCCGCCAGCGACAGCGGCGAGCGCCCGGTGGACCCGCTCGTCCACGATCAGCGCATACACCACGAGGAAGAGCGCGAGGGCGGCGAGCGCGGAGGCGTCCATGGTCTTTGCCAGGATCGCGTCGGCCCGGGGCCGGTTAAGGCTTGTGCCGCACGTTCAAGAGCTCCGGCGTCGAGACATTCCGCATGGTCCGCACCCTGGTCCTCCACGACCACCGGGCCGGCGAGGCCGCCGGGCTCCTCGCGCGGCTGCTCGGGCCGGCCATGACGGCGCCGCTCACGGCCCCGCCGGCGGACTGGTCGGACGTACTCGCGTGCGTTCTCGTCCTCGCCCACGCGGGCCTCACCGCGGCCGGCCTCGATCGGCTCGCCCGGACGGTCCCCACGCACCTCCCGGTCGCCCTCTGGCTCCTCCCGTCCGCCGGGGCCGAGGAGCGGCTGCGGGCGGCCGGCGAGGTCTTCGGCGATCGGCTCGTTCTTGCCGGGACCGTGCCCGAGGACCCGGTCGCGCTCGCGGACGCGGCGGTGGCCCTGCGGCGTCGGCTCTTTCGCGAGGCCTCGGAGATGCCCGAACCCGAGCTCCGGGAGCTCGTCATGGACGGCCTCGGCGCCCGGACGACCTGCACCCTCTGCACCGGCCACGGCGACGAGGTGCGGGCCACGCCGATCGAGTACCTGCTCCTCGACGACCGGCTCTACCTCTTCTCCGAGGGGGGCGAGAAGTTCGCCCACCTCCTGGCGAACCCCCGCGTCTCGGTCGCGGTCTACGACCCGTTCGTTTCGATGGCCACGCTCTTCGGCCTCCAGCTCACGGGCAGGGCCGCCCTGGTGCCGGCGCGGTCGGTCGAGTACGGACGGGCCCTCGCCGCGAAGGGGCTCGCGCTCGAACGGGTGCGCGCCCTGCCGGTCCTGATCCACCTGGTCCGCATCGACCTCGAGGAGGCCGAGCTCGTCTCGTCGGAGGCGCAGCGGCTGGGGTACGCGGCCCGGCAGCGGCTCCGGCTCTAGCTGAAGTCGTATACCTCGGGAACGAGGGTTTGCAGGTCGAGCGCGACCGCTCGAGCGGGGGTCGGGTTGACGTTCATCTGCTTCTGGAACGCGGTCTGGGACTGCCAGGCTCCCGCGTTCACGCCGAGGACGCCTCGGTACTGGCAGATGCCCAGGATGTGGACGTGCCCGGTCAGCAGCACCTCGGGCACGGGGTCGATCAGGAGCCGATCGGTCTTGGCCGCCGCGATCGGGGTCCGCCGCCCGTAGCTCGGGGCGAGGTGGCGCCGCCGGAGCATCTCCTCCATCATCTCCCCCGGGCGTTCGTACGAGGCCCCCGGGATGAGCGAGATCAGGTCGTCCATCGCCCGGCCGTGGTACATCAGGATCCGGACGCCCTGGAGCGAGACGAGGGCGGGGTTCTCGACGAGCGTGCAGTTGCTCGGGAGGTGGGCCGCGAACCGCTCGGGGAGCACCGGCTGCGGCTCGGCGCCGCGGACCACGTCGTGGTTGCCGGGGGCGGCCACGATCCGGAGACGGGAGGGGAGGTCCTTGAGCATCCGTCCGAACTCGGCGTACTGCTCGTCGATGTTCGAGATGACGAGCTCGCGTTCCTGGCCCGGGTACACGCCGATCCCGTCCACGAGATCACCCGCGATCAGCAGATACCCGATCTCGTCGCTCCTGTCGAGCCAGTCCGCGAAGCGGGCCCACGCGTCGGGCAGGAAGGTATCCGATCCGACGTGGACGTCGGAGATCAGGACGGCCGTTCCCGGTTCCTTCGCCAGGAACGGCGCGTGGTTGACCGGGACCTCGGGCCGAAGGATCTGTTCGCCGTAGAAGAGCGATCCCTCGTCCGAGAGCTTGCCGCGCACGCCCGCCACCTCGTCGGGAACGAGCCGTTCGGCCTCGTCGAAGTCGGGTCGGTTCTTGTTGAAAAGGACCGGGATCACGCCGGTCGGGTCCTCGAACTGAATGAGCCTGTGGCCCTTCGCGGTCGCCCGCGTCTCGACGACCATCCCGATGATCGTGCACTCCTGCTGCCGGTACCGGCTCGTCCGGACGAGGGCCTCGATCGGCATCGCATGGGCGTGGACCCTCGACCGCACGAGCCCGCTCAACCGCGTGTACCGGTCGCGGAAGTAGTGGACGTAGTCCTGGATCGAGGTGACGGGAGAGGACGAGCCGGCGCCGCCCTCCAGCACCTCGAGCGGGTCCGCGAGGAACCGGGCCCCGTCCCGCTCGGGCCGGATCGACGGGATCGCGCCGCGCGAGACCACGACCACGTCCTCCGGAGTCTCGCGGAGGATGCGGTCGACAAGCCCGGGATCGTTCTGCTCCCGGATCCACGCGACCACCTCGGGGTGGACCTGCCGCTTGGCCAGGAGGAATCGCTGGACGATCTCGGCGGGCTCGAGCATCGGATCTCCGTTGGCCTTTGCGGGAGATAGGTTATCCGCTATCTATAAGAACGGCCGAAAAGCAACCCTTCAGGCACATGGCGGCATCCAAGGCAGACCCTTCCCTGCTCGAACGCCTCCGCGACCCCGAGGACCGGTGGGGCGGCATCGCGCGGGACCTGATCTGGGTCGTCGGCGTGGTCGCCCTGATCGCGCTCGCGCTCTTTCTCATCTCGGGAACCTGGCCGGCCGTGGTCACGATCGAGTCCGAGAGCATGGTTCCGAACATGAACGTCGGCGACCTGGTGCTCGTGGTCTCGGCCGACCGGTTCGGCAACCTCACGACCTCGGCGGAGGGGGCCGAGACGGGATACGGCAAGTTCAACGCCAACCCCAACAGCGCGGGCGATCCCGTTTACGGGGATGTGATCATCTACCGCCCGAACGGCAATTCGTCGTACCACCCGATCATCCACCGGGCGCTCGAGTACGTGAACGAGTCCGAGGCCGCGGCCCGCTTCGGTTCGGATCACGCCGGGTACATCACGAAGGGGGACCACAACACCATTCGGGACCAGGACGGCGCGTACGCCGGCCTCGGGCGGCTTCAGCCGGTGAAGCCCGAGTGGATCGTCGGCAAGGCCCTGGTCGCGGTTCCGCTCGTGGGATACCTGCCCCTGCACCTCTTCGAGGTCGCGGCCGTCGTGATCGCGCTGATGCTCCTGTACGAACTCTGGTCCTCGCGCCGGAATGCGGGGAAGCCGGAGCCGTCCCGCTCCGGGAAGAAGGGGAAGAGGCGCTGAATTGGCGCTCCGGACCCTGCTCTCGGACACGGTCGGAGGCTACCGCCTCACCTCCGCCGAGGGGCGGCTTCTGATCGAGGCGAACGACCGCGACATCCTCGCCGTCGCGGCGGCCGCGGACGAGGTCCGCGAGGAGCGGGTCGGGGACCGGGTCACCTACGTCCGGAACCAGAACCTCCACGTCACGAACGTCTGCAAGAACCTCTGCGGGTTCTGCGGCTTCGGCAAGGCGAAGGGCGCGCCGGGGACCTACCTCTTCGGCAGGGACGAGGTCCAGCGCAAGGCGCGGCTCGCGGTCGGCCGCGGCGTGACCGAGATATGCCCGCTCTCGGGGGTCCACCCGGACTTCACGGTCGAGTCGTACGTGGACCTGATCCGCTGGATCCGCGAGGTCGCGCCCGACGTGGATATCCACACCTGCTCGCCCGAGGAGGTCTCGTACGTGGCCGGGAAGGCCGGGGTGTCGACCCGCGAGGTGCTCGAGCGGATGCGGGAGGCCGGCCTCGGCACCCTCCAGGGGACGGCGGCCGAGATCCTGGTCGACGAGGTGCGGGCCGTGATCTGCCC
Source organism: Methanomicrobiales archaeon (assembly GCA_017883495.1). Taxonomy (GTDB): domain Archaea; phylum Halobacteriota; class Methanomicrobia; order Methanomicrobiales; family Methanospirillaceae; genus UBA288. The sequence continues at coordinate 4,350 of JADGNL010000132.1, forward strand.
GAGGAAGTGCGACACCGCGACATGGCTCCGGGTGATCCGCGAGGCGCACGAGATGGGGATCCGCTCGACCGCGACGATCATGTACGGCGCGGGTGAGTCCGGCGCGGACCGGGTCACCCACCTCGACCGGCTCCGCGAGCTCCAGGATGCGACCGGCGGATTCACCGAGCTCGTCCCCATGAGCTACGTGTACCAGAACACGCCGCTCTACCGCGCCGGGCTGGCTCCGCCCGGGGCGACGGGGCGGGAGGATATCCTGATGATCGCGGTCGCCCGGCTCTACCTCGACAACTTCGATCACGTCCAGGTCTCGTGGGGCAAGGTCGGCACCAAGATGGTCTCGATCCTCCTCCTCGCGGGCGGCGACGACCTCGGCGGCACCATGTTCGAGGACGAGGTCTCGGTCGACGCGGGCGCCGGCGAGGCCTCGTACATGAACCCGGCGGCGATGGCCCGGATCGCGAACGACCTCGGGCGGCGGCTCTGCCGTCGGTCCACGACGTACGAGATCCTCGCCGAGGAGTCCGCCGTCTAGGCGTCCCCGACCGCGCACCTTATCTTCAAAACCGTGCCATTCTCTCGCACGGTAATGACTCATACCATCGACGGCCCTCCGCTCTCGCGTCTCATCGCCGACGTCGAGGGAGGCCACCGGCTCTCGACCGAGGAGGGCGTCCGGCTCCTATCGGCGACGGGCCCGGCCGTCCTCGCCATCGCGGCGGCGGCCGACCGCGTCCGGGCCGCTCGTGCGGGCGAGGCGGTCACCTACGTCCGGAACCAGAACCTGAACGTCACGAA
>JADGNL010000133.1 GCA_017883495.1 Methanomicrobiales archaeon
AGGGTACCGGATGTTGATCAGGGGGTATCCAATCCTTCGTGGAATGGACGGGACCTTTCAACATCCGACAGTATCGCAACTACCTTACATGGCGAGAAAGGGGAAGCCCGGATATTTTTTTACGAGAAGAGAAAGGGTGGTTCGGGTTTACGCCCATAGTCAATTCTGCACCTACATAACGAGCTCTGCTCCTGAAGTACAATTCCTGCACCAATAGTACGGGTTGCACCGAATGTCCTTTTTCCGCACCTGAAGTTTTGAAAAAATAGGTACTTCAGGTGCAAGTTGGGGACTTCCGGTGGAGATGCGATATTTTTTATATACTCATTCGGTCAAGGTACGAATCGGGAGGACGGGCAGATCATCTTCAGTAATAAACGGGACCCCGGCTTATTACCGTACGCCGCGGTGGCACCCTGCAGGATGCCGATCATCACCTCCTTGCAATCTGGGCGGCGGACTGTGCGGAGCATGTGCTGCCCCTCTTCGAGCAGGCGCGGCCAGGGGACGATCGCCCGCGCAGAGCGATCGAACTGGCCCGGGCCTGGGCGCGGGGCGAGGTGACATGGACCAGGGCCCGCGAGAACGCCTTCGACGCCAACGCCGCAGCCAGAGAGGTGTCCGGCGCCGCGAAGGAAGCGGCCCACGCCGCCGGCCAGGCCGCGGCGGTGGGTCACGTGGCAGCCCACGAACTGGGCGCGGCGGCCTACGCGATCAGGGCCGTACGCGCGGCGGCACCTGTACATGAGCGTGTCGAGGCTGGTCGTCTCGAGTGCCAGTGGCAGCGTGCACAGCTACCGGACGAGATCCGCGAACTCGTGCTTGACGACCAGAGGTTGCGCAATGAGTTTTGCTGGTTCGTATTCGATTGCTGACTGGCTCGCTCGGACCGGCCGTGATAACAACCTGTGGGCTCTTCCCGGATCGAGCTAACGAAATTTCCACTGGTCGCAAAGCCATACGAAACCAGTGCGCAACCGGTTTTAGGTGCTGAACGCTCCCGAAAGAGAACAGTATTTGAGATACGGAAAATAGAGACAGCGGCTCAGTTTTCCGATTCCACGACCTCGGACCGGATCGTCACGAAGACCGGCCCGCGAACGTCGACCTTCTTCTTCCGGTCCGTGACCGAGCGCATGGCGAACTCGGCCACCTTCAGGTTGACGTCGCTCGGGAGCTTGGCCATCTTGACCTGGACGGTCGTGGCCTGGCCGCAGCGCGCGGCCTCCTCGATCCGGGCGGCGCCGAGCGCGGCCACCGCGTCGAGGAACCGGATGCCGGTCGGCACGCCGTTCTCGCGGACGTCTTTGAACTTCTCGGTGTCGGGCACGCCGAGGACCGAGCCGTCGCGGACGAAGACCTCGTTCATGCAGGCCGGCCCGAGGAGCCGGGAGGTCGCCTCGGGCTCCTCGACGAAGACGCGGAGGCGGGTGCCGGCGACCTCGCCCTCCCACGCCTCGAACGAGACCGGGCCCTGCGCGTCGCCGTGCTCGGCCGCGACGGCCGCGATCGCGGCCGCCATGTTCCGCCCTTCGACGGTCGCCGGCTCCTCGCGAAGGCCGACGGCGGCCGCGAGCTCGATGTCGTTGAGCGGGCGCGGGTGGAACTGCGGAAAGACCATGGCCCGGACGTCGTCGGCCTGGTTGAGGACCATCGCGAGCCGCTCCACGCCGAGACCCAGGTTCATGACCGGCACGCCGACGCCGTACTCGGCGAGGGCCGAGGGCGAGTACAGCCCGAAGGTCGCGACCTCGACCCAGCCGATCGCCGGGTGGCGGGCGTAGACCTCGGTCTGCGAGTCGGGCATGTAGTACTTGGACCGCTTCTCGTCGGGCTGGAACCGGAAGTCCGTGAAGCCGAAGGCCGAGAGGAGGGCGGCCGCGACGGCCTTCCCCTCCTCGTTCGAGACGTCCTCGCCCGCGACCACGCACGAGGCCGAGTGGTACGTCATCAGGCGCGTCGGCCCCTCCTCCTGCTCGCGGCGGAAGCAGCGGTCGACCGAGAAGAGCCGGAGCGGGAGGGGCGAGCGGTCCCAGATCGCGCCGAGTGTCTGGAACCAGCCGCTCGTCATGTGCGAGCGCAGCGTCGCGCGGCTCGACTCGGGCGCGAGCTCGCGGAACTCGGGGAAGACCTCGTCCATGATCCGGACCACGCGGGCGTCGTCGGTCGAGAGGACGCAGGCGAGCTCGTGGGCGAGCTCGTCGCCGTCGATCGTCCCCTTCTTGTACCCGTGCAGGGCCTCGCGGAGCGCCTCCTCGGTCGCCTCCTCCATGGCCGCGCCCAGGATCTCGTTGATCCGGTCAAGGCGCTCGCGGGCGATCCCGACGTTCGGCCGGGGGAGGCCCCCGAGGTAGAAGACGCGGTCGAGCACGGCCATCGCCTCCGGCCCGAACTGCCGATAGACCTCTGCCTCCTCCACGATGATCGGGTTCGCGTACTCGGAGAAGCCGATCGAGAGGTACGCCTCGCGGAGGCGGTGGATCGTCTCGAAGACCGGGTGGCGGGTGGCGCGGATGTACGCGAGGCGCGGGTACCGCTCCGCCGAGCCCGGCGGCGTCAGCACCGACGGCCCCGCGTGCCAGGCCCCCTCGAAGTCGCATCTCGACCGCTCCCTCCACTCCTCGACGTTGAACCTCATTCCATCCGCTCCAGCACGACCACGCGGCTCGCGACGTTCTCGTCCCGCACCCGGTACCCGGCGTGCCGCGCGACCAGCGCGGCGAACGCCCGGACCCGTTCGTGCGACGGCATGTGCGCCGCCGTGAGTCGCTTTCTACTGTACCCAAGGTGCATATAGCCTTTGACCTCGACAAAGGTCGGCGCCGAGTCCGCGACCAGCGCGCCGTACCCGGCCGGGTCGTGGTCGTTGAGCCCCGCGACGAGCGTGGTCCGGATCGCCGAGCGGCGGGACCCGAGGAGGGCGAGGCTCTCGCGCACGAGCTCCCAGGCGTTCGGGTCCGCGGGACGGCAGACGGAGCGGTACGTCGCCTCGTCCGGCGCATCGAGCGAGACGTAGGTCTGGAACGGCCGGCAGTCGCGGACGACCCAGGGGCGCGTCCCGTTCGTGACCAGGAACGAGGTGAGATCCGCCTCCGTGCAGAGCTCGAGGAAGCGGGGCAGGTGCGAGTAGAGCGTGGGCTCGCCCGCGAGCGAGACCGCGACGTGGCGGGGGTCGGCCCCCTCGTCGAACCGCTCGGGCGCGACGTGGACCTTGTACCCGGCGAGCGCCTGCTTCTGCAGCCGCGGCAGGGCCGCGAGGAGCGCCTCGGGCGGAAGTTCGACCTCCTCCCTCGGCTCGTGCTCGAACGAGCGCCAGCAGAAGAGGCAGCGCTGGTTGCAGCGGAGGGTCGGCGTCATCTGGACGCAGCGGTGGGACTCGATCCCGTAGAACTGCTGCTTGTAGCAGGTCTCGCCCCCGCCGAGGGCGCGGCGGCACCAGAGGCAGGGCTTGACGGCCGCGGTCGAGGAGCGGTCGACGA
>JADGNL010000134.1 GCA_017883495.1 Methanomicrobiales archaeon
CCGGTCGGACCGAGACGAGACCGCGCGGCACGGCGAGGGCCCGGCATTGGGCACGAGCCTCGTCAGCGCCTCGATCTCCTTCGCGATCCGTCCCCGGTCGATGCGGGAGAGTCCGGGCCGAAGGGTTACGCCGTTCGCCGGAGGAAGGCGAGGATCTCGTCGAGCGGCGGAACCTCGTGGACCTGGTAGATCCGTGCGAAGACGATCCGGCCGTCGCGGTCGACCACGACATTCGCCCGTTCCGAGAAGCCGTTCTTCTCCCGAAAGAGGCCGTACGCGCGTGCCACGGCGCCGTGCGGCCAGAAATCGGCGAGGAGCGGGGTCGCGGCCACCCCGATCTCGTCTCCCCAGACCCGCTTCGAGATCCACGAGTCGATGCTGATCCCGACCGCGACGCAGTCGAGGTCCACGAACTCGGACTGGTGTGCCTCGAGCGCCTGCATCTGCGCGGCGCAGGCTCCGGTCCAGGCGAGCGGGTGGAAGGAGAGGAGCCAGCGCTGCCCGTCGCCCGGCGAGAAGGTCACGGGCGTTCGCTGCTGGTTCTCGAGGGTGAATCCCGTAGCCGCTCGGCCCACGAGTTCCGTCTCCGGATCGTCCATGCCCGTGCATGGCGCTCCGGCCTGATAAGGGATTCGGCAGCTCCTTTGCCTCGCCCGACGAGCTATCTGCTGAATGGGGTGGACCGTTCGGCCGTTTGGCGACGCGGACTTTCCAGCGGTCTGGGCGCTCGAACGGATCCGCGATCCCGAGGGCTACTCCTCGGCCGTCACCGTTCGTCAGGCGGCCGCGCTCTGGCCCGCGACCTTTCTCGTCGGGGACGAGGACGGCCAGGTTGTCGGCTTTACGATCGGCGCGGCCTCGTCCGATCCCGATACCGGCTGGGTTCTACGGCTGAAGGTCCGCGAGGACCGCCGGCGGCAGGGGTACGCGACGTCGCTCCTCCGTGCCGTGCTCGAGCGGCTCCGGGACGAAGGAGTACGCACGGTCCGGCTCACGGTCGCGCCGGAGAACCGGCCGGCCCGTGCGCTCTATGCCGGATTCGGCTTTCTCGAGGAGGCGGTGCTCCCCGAGTACTTCGGGCCTGGCGAAGACCGTCTCGTCCTCGCCCTCCGGCTCTGAGATCGGCATGCGAGCGGATCAGGGCGTTCCGCAGAGTTCGGGCCGATCGATTAGCACGCCGACCAGGACCGGCGTCCCGTCTTCCCCTACACGGAGGCTCGACTTGCGGACGAGGAACCGCGACCGTTCCCCTCCGGCGACGGAGAGCGTCGTGCAGTAGACCCGCTCGCCGGGACGTTCGAGCACCTCGTCGTCGGTCGCGACGAAGGCGGCGTGGTCCTCTTCGGAGATCACCTCGTCCACGGTCGCACCCAGCACCTCCGTTCTTTCCCGGCCGGCCATGCTGGCGAAGGCGTCATTGCACTCGATGAAGACACCCGCGCCGTCGAGCGCATAGAACGGGTGGGGAAACTCGTCGATGAAGTGCCGAACGAAGATCGCCTGCTTCTGCAGTGCCTCCTCCGCCCGCTGCCACCCGGTCAGATCGGTCAGGACCAGGTATCGCGTGATCTCGCCCTCGTGCTCGACCGCGGAGAGGCGGGCGTAGATGTATCGCGACGTGTCGTTCCGCCGGAGCCAGCACCGGAACTCCCGCGGGTGGAGGGGTTCGGCGATGTGCGCCGCCATCACGGCAGCAGCCCGCTCGCGGTCGGGCTCGGCGACGCACCCGGCCAGATCGCACCCGGTCAGGTCGTCCCCCAGGAGCTCGTTCGCCCGTCGGTTCGCGAAGACGAGGGTCTCGCCGCGGTAGATCAGGACGCCGTCCTGCACGCTCTCGGCGAGGCCGCGGAAGAGCGCCTCGGACGCGGCGAGCGCCTCCGCAGCCCGTCGCTGCTCGGTGACGTCCCCGAGGGCGAGGACGGTCCCGCGCTCGCCCTGCTCGAAGACCATCGGGATCGCCCGACACCAGTAGTAACGTTCGTTCTCGCCCTCAAGGTGGATCTCGTTGGTCGTCGCCTGGCCGGCCGCGGCCCGGTCGAGGTGCCGGACCAGGTCGTGGAGGAGGGGATCGGGAACGGGCAGGTACTCGAGCCGCTGCCCGATCACGCGCTCCCGCTGCAGCGTCAGGAGGGCGAGGGCCACGTCGTTCGCCTCGGTCACGCGCCGCTCCTCGTCGAGGACCAGGATCGGCTCGTCCGCGATCGAGAGCATGGACGCGACCGGTAGGCGTTTTGCGAGGGTGAAGACCTTTGCCATGCCGAACGATCGCATCTCAACCTGTCCCGAGGCCCGGAGCACGTCGAGGTACCGCCCCACGGAATGCTTGTTCTTCCCGAGCGCCGCCGCGATCTCGGTCACGGACATGCCCTGTACCTGCTCGCGAAGGATCTCACGGACGCGGGCGATATCGGCGTCGAGACGGGTCATCGGTGTATCAATTGTTCATGTCACTATATAGTCTTTGATATCATGTGTGCCCCGTATTGGTTCCGTCTATAGGTTACCTATAAGAGGAGCACTTAAATAATTGAACGTCATTTTTGTATGAGCATATCGCATCGGAGTCAGTTTTCATGCAAACGAGCGGAATTCTCCGGACAGTGATCGGGTGCGCGGTGGCCGCGCTCCTCATCGCCGCCCTGATCGCGTCGCCGGCGGCTGCCGGCTCGAAGTACACGTCGGGCGGCCCCGACCTCTCGGCCTCGATCGCGGGATCGAACGAGGTCCCGGCCGGCCAGACCGTGCCCCTGAACGTCGTCATCCAGAACACCGGTCTCATCGACTCGAAGATGGTCGGCTCGACCGTGGTTGAACGGACAGACATGCCGAACACGGCCAAGTCCGTCACCGTCGGGCTTGCCGGCACGAACGGCATCGCCGTCGAATCGGATCCGCAGATGATCGGCGACATCCTCGGCGGCGCGGCCGCGAAGGCGACCTTCACGGTCCGCATCCCGGCGGGCACGGCCTCGGGCACGTACACCCTGCCCATGGCGCTCAACTACACCTACCTCGCCTCGGCCGAACAGATCGGCGGCGACTCGATCGACTACCAGTATCAGGACGTCCATGCGACCATTCCCCTGACCCTGACCGTCCGGCCCGAGGTCGTGCTCGCGGTCACGAACGTGAAGACCGAGTCGCTCAACGTCGGGACCGAGGGCTACCTGAACCTCACGGTCACCAACACCGGTGCCGAGCCCGCGACCAACGCCATCGTTCGTGTCGTTCGGAACGGCCAGTCGCCCATCACCCCGGTCGACAGTTCCGCCTACGTCGGCGCCTTCGCTCCGGGCCAGACCGTGCAGCTCCGCTATAAGGTCGCCGTCTCCTCCGAGGCCGCGGCCCAGTCCTACCCGATCGATATCGTCGTCAGTTACGACGACCGCGACGGGATCAACCGCACCGGCCGTCCCGTGACCGTCGGCGTGCCCATCGGCGGCAAGATCGGCTTCGCCGTGGTCTCGACACCGGCCGCGGTTACGGCCGGCGAGAAGCAGGTGCTCGAGGTCGTGTACAGGAACACGGGCGCGGCACCGGTTGCGGCGGCCCAGGCCCGGCTCTCGGCCGTGGACCCGTTCACGTCCTCGGACGACACGGCCTACCTCGGCGACATGGCCCCCGGCGAGCAGAAGACCGCGCGCTTCGAGGTCTCGGCCGATAAGGCCGCGACCGCCAAGCAGTATGGCCTCGACTCCGAGGTCCGGTACCGCGACGCCCTCGACAACTCCCAGATCTCCGATACCATGAAGGTCCCCGTCTCCGTCACCGCCAGCGGCGGCATGGGCTCGCTGCTCACCTCCCCGATCGTCCTCGCGGTCATTGCA
>JADGNL010000135.1 GCA_017883495.1 Methanomicrobiales archaeon
GACCAGGAATCCCGTATCCGGGAAGACGGCGAGAAAGAGGAGCACGTAGACCCAGGCGCCGTACTGCTGGACTGCGGGGAGGAGGTACTGGTCCAGGTGGAGCAGGATCTCCAGGATTCCGGGATTGGCTGCCATCAGGAAGAGATCGACCGTCGTCCGACCTCAAGGAATATAAAACCGGCGCGCGGATAGCGCGATGCGATCAGTATGGTCTCCCTCTCCCCGGTCTGCCGCTGTGCTCGCCCTGCTCCTCCTTGCGGCGTCATGACGCGCGCTCCGACGCGAGCAAATAGACCCGGCAGGTGCACCGCGTGATGGGGTGGGCCGTCATCGGGCTCGTCGTGACCAGCATCGTCCCCGGCCTCGCGATACTGCCCTCGGTGCTTGCTCGGTAGCAACGCCCCGGTCCTCCCCGTGAACCATTCCCGGAGCCGCTGCCCGTCCGGATGATCGTTTCGCCACGGCGACCGCCCCCGGGTCGGCCGACGCGGACGAGGGCTCGACCTTCGTCTTTACCCTGCCGGCCGCGTAGATCGCGGAAGCCATCGGATCGAGATGGAAAAGACGGGCTCCCTGCCCGGGTTCTATCCGGAAGAATCGAGTGCCTCAGCCCGGATTTGAACCGGGGACAACCAGATCTTCAGTCTGGCGCTCTCCCAAACTGAGCTACTAAGGCAGGCGGATCATTAGATTGCCCCTCCCCGGATAAAAAACCCGCGGTGGGGGGCCGGGATCCGCATCGAGGATACTTTCTTTGCCGCTCGGACCGATGCGTACGTGCATGCCCCAAGCGCCGACACTCTCGCCCGCGGAGGAGCGTGTCGTCGACGCGGCGCGGGAACGGAAGGCCCGCGTGCTCCACCTGACCCACAACGATCTCGACGCCGTCGGGGCCGACGCGGTCCATCGCCGGCGGTACGGAGACGTCTTCACGATCTTCTCCTCGGTCGGCAAGTTTCCGGCCTTCCTCGAGCGGCTCGCGGTCCTGCCCGGCCGGGGCGACCTCCTCTCCATCACGGACCTCGGCTATCAGGATGCGGTCGTACCTGCCCTCGATGCCGCGCGGTTAAACGGGTGGCGGGTCGAATGGCGAGATCACCACCGCTGGAACGAGGGAGAGTGTGGCGCCGTCCGCGAGCGGGTCGACCTGCTCCGGGTCGACACGACCCGGTGCGGCTGCGGGATCGCCGCAGTCGATCTCCTCCCCGAAGACACGGTCGCACGCGAGATCGCCAGTATCGTCTGCGACTACGACCTCTGGCTCCACAGGGATCCCCGATCGGCCGTGCTCGGCCAGGTGCTCCAGCGATCGAGAAACCGGAACCACGTCCGGGACCTGCTGGTCAAGGGCCGCTTTACCGACGACCAGGTCGAGGCCGAGTACGCCGACATCCGGAAGGAGATGGCCGGGGTGATCGACCATTCGATCGCCCACGTCCAGCTCGCGGGCAAGCGCTACCGGATCGCGTTCGCGCCGCTCTACGGGTATCCCTCCGAGACCGCGGCTGCCATCCGGGAGAGGCTCGGGACCGAGATCGAGGTGATCGTCAACCCCTCGGGTCGGTTCTCGATCCGGTCAGTCCCGCCGATCAGCCACCTCGTCGCCCGCCGGTTCGGCGGCGGCGGCCATCCGAACGCGGCCGGCGGAGACTTCGCGTTCACGTTCGTCGATCGACTCGGCTTCGCCCTGTTGAAGCGGAGCCGGCGGTACCGCGATCTGATCGCGGCGGCCGAGGTCCTCTGAGTCGGACGATATATCCGTTTTTAATCGTCGGTCGACCGGCCGGGCAGTTGGCGATCGATTGAAACCGAGCGCCGGATCGGCGAATGCGGTTCCCTCTCACCGGAGCGCACGACGCGGCTAGAGCGATCGTGGAGCGGACCGACGGGGACGCGGCTTCTTGGCTGACGTTCCCGGCGGTTTCCGCTCCACGGATCCATCTTCGGCCACGGTTACGGCGTCAGCATTATACAACCATGCCGCGAATAGTCCACTATCCGTAAGGAGGTCACGGGGAATGCAGCACGGAACGCGGAGATGGGGGCTCGCCGTCTGCCTGCTGATCGGAACGCTCGCTCTCCTGGCCGCAACGGCCGCGGGAACCGGCATCCGGGAACCGACCGTGATCACGGTCCCCGGGACCTACCTGCTCGAGCGGAACCTGTCGGTCCCCGACGGCACGGTCGCGATCGAGGTGCGGGTCCCCAACGTCACGATCGAGGGGAACGGGTGGACGATCGCCGGGCGGGACGCCGCGAACTCGTGCGGCATCCTGGTGCATGCGCCCGCCGGTCGCGTCCGGAACGTGACCGTCCGCAATCTCAACATCCGCGACCTCCAGTTCGGGTGCTACTTCTGGAACACCGAGAACACCAGTGTCGAGAGCTGCCTGATCGAGTCCTGCACCTACGGGATCACCTTCAACCCGGCCCTGCGGGGCTGTATCACGTCGAGCAGGATCGAGGGGAACGATTACGGCTTCGCGATCTCCGGAGGATCGGCCTCGGCCACGATCCTGTCGAACCGGATCACGGACAGCGTCCGCACCGGGATCTATCTCTACCGCACCCGCGGAGGGCTGATCGCCGACAACTATCTCGAGAACGTCCGGAACGTCTACGTCGGAGACCAGGCCTCGGGCATCAACTGGACGGCCGGCCCTGCGCCCGGCCCGTCGGCGGCCGGCGGACCTCTGCTCGGCGGCAACTTCTGGGGCAGGCCGAACGGCAGCGGGTTCTCGCAGACAACGGCGGATGCGGACCGGGACGGAATCTCCGACCGGGCCTACCGTGTCTCGGGCTACATGGTCGATACCCTGCCGCTTCGCGAACGCACCAATCGGACGCCGCCGGTGGCCGGGTTCTCGGCCACGCCCTCGTCAGGGATGGCGCCGCTCACGGTCCAGTTCAACGATGCCTCCCGCGGCGACGCCGGGCTCTGGGAATGGTCGTTCGGCGACGGCACGAGTTCGATCGTTCGTAACGCAACCCATCGGTATGCAGAGCCCGGGCGGTACGCAATCACGCTCAGGATCCGCGACGCGACGGGGTCGAACGCCTCGATCAAGACAGGGTCGATCACGGTCGCGGCCCCGGTCAAACGGCCGGCGGCCGCGTTCCGAGCGACGCCGCGGGTCGGGGCAACACCGCTCGCGGTCCAGTTCACGGACACCTCGACCGGGTCGCCCCGGGCGTGGCGGTGGACCTTCGGGGACGGCACGAGCTCGACCGAGCGGAACCCGCGCCACGTCTATCGCGAGGCGGGGAGTTACACGATCGGCCTCAGGGTTACGAACGCGGCCGGCGTCTCGACCCGGACGGCGACACGCTTCATCACTGTGACCGTATCGCCCAAAGAGAAAGGTTATTAAGGCGATTGGCGAACGATATCCTGCAGAGCAATCTGTGAGAGTACCCCAAATGGATAACAGAAGGTTTGGCGGGCCGCCGCGTGGCGGTTCCAGGAACTTTGGTAGCAGCGGCCCGAGAGAGATGACCAAAACGGTCTGTTCGGACTGCGGGAAAGAGTGCGAGGTCCCCTTCAAGCCGACGGAGGGTCGCCCCGTCTACTGCTTCGACTGTCTGCCGAAGCACAGAAAGCCTCGCTTTTAATCGGACTCGGGAACTGCCGTTCCGGCATCTCCCCGCTTTTTTGAGAACGACCTGTTGACCCGTATCACCAGCACGGTCAGGGTAGCCGCAAAGAGGAGCTGCGTCAGCATGTTCGGCCGCAAGTCCCCGGGCACGATGAAGATGATCAGCGCAAAGAGCGGCGCGCAGAGCGAGACAAGGTCTCGCCGGGGCTTGAGATAGGCAAGGTACGCAAGCAGGACGGACCCGATCACGCACCCCCAGGCGAACGAGCCGGGGTCGGCGATCAGGCCCGCGTTTGCGAGCGCGATCGCGACCGCGATCCCGCCGAAGGAGGCGAGGGGGACACCGGCCGAGAGGAGGAGGTCCCGCTGGGCGACTGTGACCATGTACACTTAGGGTTCTTCGCCGTTGGTGATAGGGTTATGCGTCCCGGGCTCGAGACGGATACGGCCGGCGAAGACCGCATCGACCTCCTCTTCGAGCCCGGCGAGCAGCGCCGCCCGCTCCTTCTCCTTCTGCTCGGCCACGCGGGAGAGGCCGGTCCGCTCGTCCTCGAGCACGGCCGCGCGATGGTCGAGCTGCCGCAGCCGGCCCGCGAGGCGCTCCCTGTCCTGTGCCACCGGCGATGCCGCGAGCTCCCGTTCGAGCGCGGCGGCCTCCTCGACCACCCGGGCGTGGTCGTCCGCACGCGAGCCCACGGCGGCGGCGACCGCGGCGGGGTCGTCGAAGAGCGGGTCGCCCTCCTTCGGCGCGATCTCTCCGGCGGCGATCAGGTCGCGGACAACGGCGAGACCCCCGGCGAGGAGGGCTGCGAGGGTTGTGCCGTCTCCGGAGAGGGGCTCGGCGAGCGTGGACTGGAGGTGATGGAGCCTCGTCGACGTCTGTCGATCGCCGCGTTTCGCGACGAGTCGTTCGGCCCGGCGCAGGACCTGGATCAGACTCTGCGCCTGTACGCGATGGGCGGCCTCGAGAGCGCCGGCACGAGCCCTGAGTCGTTCGGCTTCAACCCGCCGCTGATCGAGGTCGATGGCCGCGGGCGACCCGTTCAGGGCTTTGAGCTCGGCCTCGGCCTCCGACCGCTCGCCGGCCAGGGCCGCGAGCTCGGACGCGGCGCCGTCCGACCGCCGAACGGCGTCCTGCTCCTCGGACTCGAGGACGGCCATGCGCTCGAGCCGATGCCGAAGAGTCTCCAGGGCCGCGAGCTCGCGCTTCTCCTCGCCCAGGGCCGTCGTCATCGAGTTCACGGCGTGGCCGATGACGTCGACGCCGGCCTTGACCGCCTTCATCTCATCGGGCAGGACCGAGCGCAGGTACCGTCCCTGCCCGCGAAGGGCCGAGATCGAGCACTTGAGAAGCGCGGCGGCGGCGCCGTAGAACTCGTGCGGATCCTCCGGGAGCGGGCGCGCCAGGCACGACTCCAGCGCCCGCACGAAGGCCGGGAGCGTCGTCCGCGAGATCTGTTCGAGTTTCGGATGGAGGGCCGTATTCCAGTCGGCCTGGGCGAGCCGCTGGAGCAGGGCGCCGAGGTCGGCGACGGCCCTTCGCACCTCGCGGGCCGGTTCCTCGCACGCAGGCCCCACACGCGCTCTGATCGCGGCCGCCTCCTCGTCGATGAGCGCCGGCAACGCTCCGAGATCGACAGGAGTCGCGGCGGACGGCCCCTCCTTCCTGCCGAGGAGATCTTTGACGAATCGGAAGACGGGCATGGTCAGTCACTCCTCGCGATCTGCCGGACCCGGCCGACGCCGTCGATCTCGGAGATCACCGCGGCCACCTCTGGCGGCACGAGCGGCTCCCAGGCCTCGCCCTCGAGCATCCGGCGGCGGATCTCGGTCCCGCTATGGCGGTCGCGCTCGTGCATCGCATCCGTGTGGGTGGGGATGCCGGCCTCGGCGAAGAGGCGGACCACGAGCTGGTTCGCCGAATGGACGATCTGGAACGGCGGGGTCATGGACATGACGTGGGCGGCCCAGATCGCATTGCGCCGGATATCCTCGATCGGAATGACGTAGAACGGCACCCCGAGCCCGGCGAGCGACCGCGTGAGCATCAGCACCCGCTCGCCGGCCGTGAACGGGTTCTGGAGCTCGTGCGAGAGCTGGGCCGAGCCGATCCCGATCACGATCTCGTCCGCGGTCTCCGCGATCACGGAGAGCACGGCGTGGTGGCCGTTGTGGTACGGCTGGAACCGGCCTATATAGAACGCTCGCTTCACGTCTTCACCGCCAGCCGAGCGACCTTCGCCGCGAATGCGCCCGCAACGAAGCCCGCGTCGATGTTCACGACCGCGATCACCGAGCAGGACTGGAGCATCGAGCCGAGGGCCGCCTGCCCCGCCCCCTTGAAACCGTAGCCGGTCGAGACCGGCACGCCGATCACGGGCCGGTCCATGAGCCCGGCCACGATCGCCGGCAGCGTCCCCTCCCGTCCGGCCGCGACCACGAAGACGTGGCAGTCGAGCAGCCCCTTGAGCGCCGGGAAGAGCCGGTGGATACCGGCCGCGCCGACGTCGTACGCGCACCGGACCGTGCAGCCCATCTCCTCGGCCACCGCGCGGGCCTCCTCGGCGACGGGGATGTCGGAGGTCCCGGCCGTCACGATCCCGACCATCCCCCCGCCCGTCGGCCGCTCCCGTCCGTCCGAGACGATCAGGATGCCGGCCGCCGGCCGTTCCTCGACGGCGAGGCCGGCGTCGGCGGCCGCCTCGCGAACCGCCGCGGCCTGCTCCGCGGAGACGCGCGTCACGAGGCAGCGTCCCGCGGCCTTCGCGTGGGCGACCGCGATCGCGGCGAGCTGGGGCGCGGACTTGCCCTCGGCGAGCACGGCCTCGGGCAGGCCGCAGCGGAGCTCGCGACCGAGGTCGATCCGGGCGAGCTCGCCGACCGACTCGAGCCGGAGCCCCTCGATCTCCTGTGCCGCCGCCTCGAGCGGGATCTCGCCGGCCCGGTAGCGCTCGAGGAGCGCCTGCAGTGTCCTGTTCGCTGGCATGATCTGCACTACAGATATGGGGGCACGATAAATAACTGGTGCATTCATGTCCTATCTCGTCTACGTCGCCTGGTTCGGCGCGGCGGCCGTCGCGCTCCTCTGGCTTCGCGACGCCCGGATCTTCTGGAGGACGGGCCTGCCGGGATTCCGGACGGCCGCGTACCGCGGAGTCGCCTTCACGGCCCTCGCGCTCGCCGGGGTCGGCGTCAGCTACGTCGAGTCGCTGGAGCTGGTCGGCCTCGGTCTCATTCTGCTCGCGCTCTATCTCCAGGGCCGGGTCGCTCGCGAACGGATCTGGACCACCGAGTCCACGCTGGATCGCGCCACGGGCCTGGCGCCGCGGAAACAGAGATAACCCGACGGAACGGATTTTATAAGGATGCTGCAGCGACCGCGCGGAACCCGGGACTTCCTTCCGGACGAGATGGAGGCGCGCGCCGAGATCGAGGGGCGCATGCGCGAGGCGGCGCGCCGCTTCGGCTACCGGCCGGTCCGGACGCCGGCCTTCGAGGAGCTCGAGCTCTTCACCCTCCGGTCGGGGCCCGGGATCGTCAACGAGATGTACGCGTTCGAGGACAAGGGCGGGCGGGCGCTCACCCTCAGGCCCGAGCTGACCGCGCCCGTGCTGCGGCTGTACGTGAACGAGGCCCGGGTGCTCCCCAAGCCGCTCCGCTGGTACTACGTCGACGACTGCTTCCGGTACGAGCGGCCGCAGAAGGGGCGGTACCGGCAGTTCTGGCAGTTCGGGGCCGAGCTGATCGGCGTGGACTCGGCCGGCGCCGACGCCGAGGTGATCCTGCTCGCGGACGCGGCCCTCCGGGCGGCCGGCGTCCAGTACGAGCTGAAGGTCGGCCACCTCGCCCTCCTGCGCTCGCTCCTCGTCGACCTCGACGAGACCGCGCGGCGGACGGTCATGGGCCTGCTCGACAAGCGCGAGATGAACGCGCTCAGAGATGCGCTCACCGACCTCGGCCGCGCCGACCTGCTCGGTTCGCTCGTTGCGCTCGTGGGCGCGACAACGCTCGACGAGGCGTTCGCGGTCACGGGGCCGCTGCCCGAGGAGGCGCGGCTGCGCGAGCTCGTGGCCCTCCTCGAGGCGGCCGGGCTCGAGTACTCGCTCAACTTCGGGATCGTGCGCGGTCTCGACTACTACACGGGCATGGTCTTCGAGGGCTTCGCCGCGAACCTGGGGGCCGAGAACCAGATCGTCGGGGGCGGCGCGTACCGCCTCGCGCACCTCTTCGGCGGCGAGGACACCCCGTCCTGCGGCTTCGCCATCGGCTTCGACCGGGTGATGGTCGCCCTCGGCGAGGTCGCGGTGCCGCACCGGACCGTGGTGGCGATCCTCTCGACTCCCGAGGGAGCGGCGAGCGCGTTCCGGGCGGCGGCCGCGCTCCGGGCGGCCGGGCTCCGGGCCGAACTCGACCTCTCGGGGAAGGGCCTCGGCGCGCAGATGACGAAGGCGGCGAAGACCGCGGACTTCGCCGTGCTGATCGGGGCGCGCGAGGCCGAGGCCGGCGTGGTCGCCTTCAAGAACCTCTCGACCGGCCTCCAGGAGACGCTCTGCCTCGAGGATGCCGTGGCGCGGGCCGCGGGACGGGAGGTGGACGCCCCTGGCTCTCGCTGAGGAGCTCGCGCGACAGCAGCGCGCGATCTCGATCGCGGAGTTCTTCGAGAAGAACAAGCACCTGCTCGGCTTCGACTCGCCCGTCCGCGGGGTGATCACGACGGTCAAGGAGGCCGTGGACAACGCGCTCGACGCCTGCGAGGACGCCGAGGTCCTCCCCGACATCGAGATCGAGGTCCGGCGGACCGGGCCCGAGACCTTCCGGATCGCGGTCGAGGACAACGGCCCGGGGATCGTCCCCGAGAACGTCCCGTACGTCTTCGGCAAGCTCCTCTACGGCTCGCGCTTCCACCAGATCCGGCAGAGCCGGGGCCAGCAGGGGATCGGGATCTCGGCCGCCGGAATGTATGGTCTCCTGACCACCGGCAAGCCGATCGTCATCACCTCGCGGACGGGAAAGGGGAAACCGGCCCATTACTTCGAGCTGATCATC
>JADGNL010000136.1 GCA_017883495.1 Methanomicrobiales archaeon
GGCTGCTCGGATGACGGTATATTTATGCGCGGCAGCCCCCAATAGATAAAGGAGTTCGATTCATGGGAAAGACAGGCACGACCCAGTGGGTCCAGATCAAGGGGGCCAAAGGCCAGCTCAGGCTTGTCCCCGGCAAGGAGGGCGGCCTCAAGAAGCCCGGCCCGAACCAGCGGTTCAAGGCCGGGATCACCCTCAAGAAGCTCGAGGCGCTGACCGAGGCGAACGCCCGCAACCCCCGCCGCCGCGGCGGGCGCGGCGGACGCGGCGCTCGCGGACGCGGACGCCCCGGCGAGGTCGAAGAGAAGCTGACCCGGCACCGCGTCATGCGCGCCAAGGTCTCGATCGTCGGGGCGAAGCAGCGCTCCGGCCGGTAACCAACCTTTTTTGCCGATCGCCGCGTCCTGATACGCATGGACCTCAAACTCGCACTCGAGGCGTACACGGCGGCCGAGCACATCAAGAACTCGCTGATCATGGCCTCGCAGCTCCTCGCGGCGGTCCCGTCCTACCCCGAGGCCGAGCGGCCCGGCGGAGCGCGGACGCTCGTCACCGTCCTCGAGGTCGTACGCGGCGATGCGCAGCGGGCCGCCCGGAGCACGGGCGACCAGTCGTTCCAGCGCGCGGCCGAGGGCCTCTCCGAGGCGATCAGCCTGACCGAGAGCAGGGCCTTCGAGCAGGCGGCGGAGCGGGTCGGCATGGCGATCTCGCAGGTCACGACCGCGGCCCAGGGAGCGTGGGGGCAGCTCTCCGCCAATGGATTCGTCTGACTTTCTCGAGTTCGTCTCGACCCGGTCCTCGATCCGGTCGTACCGGGACGAGCCGCCGGACGAGCAGGCCCTCGCCTACATCCTCTCCTGCGCCTCGACCGCGCCGAGCATGGGCAACCTCGAGTCGTGGGACGTCGTGGTCGTGAGCGACCCCGAGCGGCGGGCCGCGCTCGCGGAGGCCGCCCTCGACCAGCCCCATATCCGGGAGGCCCCCGTGGTGCTCGCGGTCTCGGCGAACTACGTCCGCGCCATGTCGCGGTACGGCGACCGCGGGATCCTGTACGCGCTCTGCGACGCCTCCATCGCCTGCACGTACATGATGCTCGCGGCCCACGCGCTCGGCCTCGCCTCGTGCTGGACGGGCGCGTTCGACGACGAGGACGTCCGCACCGTCCTCGAGCTTCCCCCCCACATCCGGCCGGTCTGCCTCCTCGCGATCGGGCCCGGCGAGCAGACAAGCGGCATGACCCCGCGCCTGCCCATCGAGGAGCACGTCCACGTCGAAGCGTGGTGAGAGCCCAATGACAGATTACCTGGTGACCATGGAGTCGGCCTGGATCGTCCGCGACGTCAGGTCGGTGGACGATGCGATCGGGATCGCGATCGCCGAGGCCGGGAAGCGGCTGAACCCGGCCGCGAAGTACGTCGAGGTCGAGGCCGGGATGTCGGCCTGCCCCTACTGCGAGGAGTCGCTCAACTGCGGCCTCGTGGTCGCGAACACGGGCCTCGTGGGTCTCACCCTCGAGATGAAGGTCTTCAAGGCCGAGTCCGAGGAGCACGCCCAGCGGATCGCGAAGTCCGTGATCGGCAAGGCCCTCGGCGACGTCCCCCTCAAGATCATCGAGACGAAGCAGATCGCGGAGCGGCGGCCCGCGCCCGAGACGGCGGCGCGGCCGGCCCCGTCGGCCCGGCCCGCAGGGTCGGACCGCCCCACGGGGCGGACCCATCCGTTCGGCCGCACGGGCCCCGGCCCGGCGGGACGGCGTCCGGCGAAGAGGTGAGCGCGTGATCACGGTCGTGGGCCACACCGCCATCGATCACATCAGCCGCGTGAGCTCGCTCCCCGGCCCGAACGGCTCGACCACGATCACGGACCGCCGGATCTTCTTTGGCGGCGGCGCCGCGAACATCGCGGCCGGGATCGCGAAGCTCGGCGGCGAGGCCGAGCTCCTCTCGGCCGTCGGCGGCGACTTTCCGGGCTCGGCGTACGACCGCTGGCTCGACGGGCTCGGCGTGGGCAAGCGGTTCTACCGGGTCGACGAGGCGAACACCGCGACCGCGTTCATGTTCACGGACGACCCCGGGGACCAGATGACCTTCTTCGAGTGGGGGGCCTCGGTCGCGTTCTCGTACGAGGAGCCGCCCGCCCTCGACTTCGTCCACATGGCCACGGCCGATCCGCGCTTCAACCGGGGCGTGGCCGAGAAGGCGGCGTTCGCCTCGTTCGATCCCGGCCAGGACCTCCACCGGTATACGGCCGAGGACCTCGACGCAATTCTCGACAACATCGACATCCTCTTCGCGAACCACCACGAAGTCGCGGGGATGTGCCGGACCCTCGGCCTCTCCCGCGACGAGCTGATCGCGCGGGTGCCGGTCGCGGTCTTCACCGAGGGCGGCGCGGGCTCCTGCCTCGCGGCCGGCGGCGAGGAGATCCCGATCCCCGTCATCCCCGTCACGATGGTCGACCCCACCGGGGCCGGCGACGCGTACCGCGCCGGGTTCCTGACGGCGTATCGGCGCGGACTCCCGCTCGAGGTCTGCGCGCGGGTCGGGACCGTGACCGCCTCGTTCGCGGTCGAGGCCTGCGGGTGCCAGACGAATCTCCCCGACTGGGAGGCGATGCGCGAGCGGTACGAGCGCCATTTCGGTACGCTTATCACGCCGGCCGCGTGATACTTCACGGGAATTTCTCATGGTCTACGCCGCGCTCTCGTCGGGAGGCAAGGAC
>JADGNL010000137.1 GCA_017883495.1 Methanomicrobiales archaeon
CACCGGCGCGGGGACGCGCTCACGGCGGTTCTCTACCGGGGCTCGCACACCGCGGCGAACGTGGCGCGAGAGGGGTGGGTCGTCGCGAATGTGGTCCACGACCCGGTCCTCTTCGTGCGGACCGCGTTCGACGACCTGCCGGCCGATGCGTTCGTCTCCATCCCCGGGCTCGGCTGGGACCGTCTCGCGGCGGCCGAGGGATACGCCGCGTGCAGAGTCGAAGTGGAGCGCGAGACTTCCGAAGCCCTGCGGGTCGGGCTGGTTGTGGTGCAGGAGGAGGTCATCGAGACTCGGTGCGTGCCGATGAACCGAGGACGGTGCGCCGTGATCGAGGCGACGGTCCACGCGACCCGGTACAGGCGAACCCGGGACCCCCGGCTCGGCCGGCTGATCGAGCACCACGCAGCGGTCGTGCGCCGGTGCGGCGGGCCGGCCGAGCTCGAGGCGCTCGAGCTGCTTTTGGGTTATATCGATCGCGCGGTCGAGTGAGAAAAATATCCGCAAATGCCCCTCTTTTTCCGGAAATTATTGCGAATTTCCCGTCTTTCAGGATCATCTCCGGCTGGAAAAAATCGCAACGCTCATTAAGGCAGATAGCATACCTTGAGTTGCGTTAATCATAGCTGCGGTCCGTCCGGCGCCCCACGCCTGTCCCGGGCCGTAATGACCAACGCATGTGGTGGACGATGTTCTGTTCCGGTTATAAAGGGATAGGTCTTGCACGATGGCTGATCCTCGGACTGCTCCTCATCGGATGCACCGTCGGGATCGGATCGGCGATTGCCGTGACTGGCCCCGTGGTGATCGACAAGCCAGGGAGCTACGAACTGACGAAGGATATCATCGACACGAAGGCACCTGTCTGCATCGAGATCCGGTGCGACAACGTCGTCTTCGACGGGAAGGGTCACCGAATCACCGGCGTCGACGCGGCGAACTCTGCGGGTGTCCTGGTCCACGGCTCCGCCCAGGTCTCGAATGTCGAGATCCGGAACCTCGCGGTCGAGGACTGGTTCTACGGCATCTACGTCTGGGGTGCCAAGGACGTGTCGATCTCAAGCTGCTCGGCCTCGAGCAACTACTTCGGCGTCGCCATGAACCCCGCCTCCGATTCGACGGTGACGGGTTCGCGCTTCACGGCGAACAGCTATGGCGTGGTCCTGACCGGCTCGACCCGGAATACCGTCTCGGGCTGCCGAATCACCGGTAACGACCTCGTCGGCGTCTCGCTCTACGGCGCGGCCGGCAACACCTTCTCCGACAATCTCTTCAAGAACGAGAAGAACGTAGGATTCATCAACGGCGGCACGCCGGCCAACGCCTGGAACGTGGCCAAGCGCACCGGTCCGAACATTGCGGGCGGTCCGTCCATCGGCGGAAACTGCTGGCTCGCCCCCGACGGCACCGGCTTCTCCGAGACGGGGAACCAGAGCGGCGGCTTCATCACGAGGCCCTACACCGTCGCTCCAGGCAACGTCGACAACCTGCCGCTCGCGGATCACCCCAAGGACATCACCCCCACACCGACGGCGAACACGACCCCCGGAGCCGATGACGTGACCCCGGCTACTGCCAACGGCTCGCGGCCCTACGTCACTCACGCTCTCCCGTGCACCATCCAGTTCGAGGACTTCGACCTCGGCGGCCCCGGCGTCGGCTATTTCACCCCAGCCTCGGTTTCGAACTCGCTCTACCGCACTCCGTCGATCGCGATCGAGCGGAACGTGAACGAGAGCGGCTACCACCTGACCGGTACCCGGTTCCGCGAGTGGCTCCGGTACACGGTCGAAGTCCCGCGGGACGGTGTCTATACGGTGAAGGCTCGCGCCTCCTCGCCGAGCAACGGCCAGTACTTCAAGTTGATCGACGAGTGCCACCCGAAGAACAGCGTCGCGGTCTGGATCCCGACCACGAAATCGTACGACACCTTCACCGTGACCCGGGGATACCAGCTCCATCTCACCAAGGGGACGCACACCCTGAAGGTCTTCTCATACGGCACCCAGGACATGGACTGGCTCCAGCTCTCCTGACACCCTCTTTCTTGAGCGGAACACCAGACAGATCCCTTTTCCTCGGTACGGGCCCATGGCGTTCAACCCGCTCCTGATCGGCGCGGCCGCGATCGGCGTCACGCTCGTCTATGCCTCGGTTCTCGACCTGCGGTCGCGGCGGGTCCCCTTCCGGACGTGGTACCCGATGCTTGTATTTGGGGCGCCGTTCACGCTCTGGTTCTACGTCTCCCGTTTCGAATCGAGTCCGTCCGGCGCCGTCACCCTTCTCGTCCTCTCGGCGATCTTCGGAGCCGTCTTCCTCCTCTTCGGCCGACTCGGGTTGATCGGCGGCGCCGATGCCTGGGCGCTCGCCTTCATAACCCTGCTTCTGCCGACGTTTCCGTTCACTCCCCTCCTCGGCGATACGGTGCCCGGCTTCTTTTCGCTCCCGCTCCTCGTTCACGCCTGCGTTGCAGCCCTGCTCGTCCCGTTCGCGCTCCTCCTCCGGAACCAGCGCCGGGGCGTCAAGGGTCCCCTTATAGCGCGACTCCGGGGGTACCCGGTCACGGCCACCGAGATCAGCGACGGCCGTGCCTTCGGCTTCCTGATGGAGGATCTCGCCGAGGAGGAGGGGGTGCTCCAGCGCCGCTTCCTCACGCTCGGCGAGTCGATCGGTGCGATGCTCCGCGACACCCGGCTCTACACGCGCGAGCTCCGGGTCGAACCGGAGCGGTTCACGGTGGAGCTCGCCCTGATACGGCGCGCGTCCCCGGTCTGGATCGCGGTCGGCGTGCCCTTCATCGTCCCGCTGACGGCGGGCTTCTTCGTGACCCTGGCCGTCGGGGACACACTCTTCTACCTGCTTTCTCGCCTCCTCGGAGTGTGATTCTATGCTCGAACTACGCTACAGCAACGGGCTGGTCCCGGTCGTCGTCCAGGACGCCGGAACCCACGATGTACTGATGGTCGCCTACGCGAACGCCGAAGCCGTGCGGCTCACGCGCGAGACCGGCTTTGCCCACTATTATAGTC
>JADGNL010000138.1 GCA_017883495.1 Methanomicrobiales archaeon
CGCTTTATTCTGGCAGGTGACCGCCTCGGCCCGTTTTCCCTGCTGGAACAGGACCGAGCCTTTGTTTATCCAGGCGTCGGCCAGCCCCGGGTCGAGTTCGATCGCCCGGTCGAAGCACTTGATTGCATCGCCGTACAGCTTCTTCTTGGCGAGGCAGATCCCCCTGTTGAGCCAGGGGCGGGCGCGGGCCGGGTCGAGCTCGAGCGCCCGGTCGAAGCACGCGATCGCCCCCGTGTCGTCGCCCTGCTGCTCGAGGATGACGCCTTTGTTCGCCCAGGCGTCGGCCGATGCCGGGTTGAGCTCGATCGCCCGGTCGTAGCAGGCGATCGCCTCGGCCTGCCGTCCAGTTCGGCGGAGGACCATCCCTTTGTTGATCCAGGGATCGGCGCGCCTCGGGCTGAGCGCGATCGCTTCGTCGAAGCAGGCGATCGCCCCGGCGTCGTCCCCCCGGTCCTTCAGGGCGACCCCTTTATTCAGCCACGCGACGGTGAGCGTCGGGTCGAGTTCCAGTGCCCGGTCGTAGCAGACGATCGCGTCGACGCATGCCCCTTCCTGGTGGAGGACGACCGCCCTGTTGTACCAGCCCTGCGCCGTGGTCGGCCGCAGGCCGTCGGGGAAGATGCGGGAGAGCTCCAGGAGGACGGCCTCGCGGTTCTCCCGGGCCCGGGCGTTCTTCGGGTCCAGGGCGAGGGCCAGGTCGAAGTCGACCATCGCGTCGTCGTATCGTCCCTGGAGCCCGAGCGCAATCCCTTTGCCGATCAGCGGGGCGGGCCACGTCGGCTCGATGGCGATCGCCCGATCGTAGCACGCTTTGGCGTCGTCGACCTTCTCCCGCCTGACGAAGACGTTCCCCCTGTTCGTCCAGCTCTTCGCGAAGAGCGGGTCGAGGGCGATCGCCCGGTCGTAGCAGGCCATGGCCTCGGCCTGTTTGCCCTGTTCGAAGAGGGAACGCCCCTTGTCGTTCCAGGGCCCGGGACGGGTCGGGTCCAGCCGGATCGCCCTGTCGAAACAGACGATCGCCTCCGCCTGTTTCCCCTGCCGGAAGAGGGCGTACCCCGCGCTGTCCCAGACGGCGGCGACCTTCGGGTCGAGCTCGGTCGCCTTCGCGTAGCACCTGAACGCCTTCTCCCACTTCCCCTGTCCGGCGAGGGCGTCCCCCTTCGCAACCCAGGGCCGGGCGCCCGTCGGGTCGGGTGCGGGAGCCCCGGCGCCTCCGCCCGGGAGGCCGCTGGCGCCCGCCCGCGCGGACCCGCCTCCTGCCGCCATCGGCGGTCCGTTCTTCGAGAGGATGCGGTCAATGATCGACATACGGGTACGTACCTATCGTCATTGTGAAGTCATGGTATTCATGGCTTTCACTTTCGCGCACGCAGGGGGATCTGCCCCGGGGGAGGCAGGCGACTGGTGACCTGTAGGGGACCGTGGCGCGGATGGTGGAGGAACGAGGAGACTCGCCCGGCCGGTGAGCGTGCTTCGAACGGGCCGCGGCCGAACGGAGACGGGGCCTGGCCGCCGTCGGCCCCCTAAGAGTATGTTGTCGATCGAGGTCCGTCCCGCGTCGGTCGAGGGCCGCGTGGTACCAGGGGTCGTAGTCCTCGCAGAGCCCGGCCAGGACCGCCTTTCCAGGTTGACTTCGGCCGAGGGCGTCTCGTTCTGCCGGACGTCGGACTGCCCCGGGGTCTACTTCTCCAGCGAATGGGACGGGTACGTCGAAACGGGCGACGTTGCGGTGGGTCGCGGCGTCGGCCGGCCGAGGCGAACCCTGTTGGCTCGCGGCAACCATGAAATTCAGCGTTGCCGACCGGCTCTGCGACGCGTGCAACTGGCGGGAGGTGCGGCAGGGGCTCGATGCCGGGGGATCGGCAGTCTCCCTGACTGGTTCCATGATCAGTACAGCCCTGCCGGGGATCCCGGACCTTCTGGTCGCATATCAGGCAATGGCGCACGAGAGCATGTGCGTACGGTTGATGAAGAGGTGGCAATGCGATCGATCTTGAAAGTTGTGCAGAGAATTCATGCCCCTGGAAGCCCGGGATAGCCGAAGGGAACCGGGAGCGCTGACGAATGAAAGAGATACGGATGGGAATCGCCGACGTGCTGATGCTGGAGGTGGGGGGGAGCGGAAGCCATTCGACTGTTGGCGGGTGCGCCGGCGATCGCGGCCCGACCGGTATGAATAAATGTCCCCGTCCCGTTACAGGGAGATACCATGAAGAAAGGCTATATCGACCAGATCGAGACGGCGACGACGAAGAACACGGATTACCGCCGGGTCATCTACACCGGGAAGTACAGCCAGCTCGTGCTGATGAGCCTGAAGCCCGGCGAGGAGATCGGCGCGGAGGTGCACGACAACAACGACCAGTTCTTCCGCTTCGAGGAGGGCGAGGGGGTCGTCGAGATCGACGGCGCCCGGCACCCGGTGAAGGACGGGAGCGGCGTGGTCGTCCCGAACGGGGCGAGGCACAACGTGATCAACACCTCGAAGACCGCCGACCTCAAGCTCTACACGATCTACTCGCCGCCCAACCACCAGGACGGTATCGTGCGGAAGACAAAGAAGGAGGCGGACGAGCAGGAGGAGCACTTCGACGGGAAGACCACCGAGTAGGCCCGTGAAGGGGCACCGGCGGGCGTCCCTCCGTCGCCTGACCGTACAGAGAATGCAGAGTGAACGAGGCCGGCCTGCGAAGCATGCGGCCGCCCGGCGGACGGAAGAGGGGGGGCGGCTCGAGACAGCGGGCGCAGCCCCACACACCCCTGTCCGGTATTACCGCTTCAGCCCTTCGGCCACACGCCTGCCAAGCTCGGCGTCCGCCTGCGCGAGGTTCCCGACCATCCGCTCCCGGATCGGTTCGATGGCGTGGGAGAGCGAGTCGACGATGTTGTCGACCATGTGGTCCTGATCGACCGGTGAGAGCGAGCGGTAGCGCTCGCCGGCCTGCTGGAAGTCGTTCGTCACCGGGATCGCCTGGCGCACCTGGGGGCCCTCAAGCGGCCGGCCCGGGAACGTCGGCTCCCCCGACTCGACGGGGAGGCCGCCGCCGAGCGAGTTCAGCCCGTAGTTGACCGTGCCTGTGTGGCCGGCCCCCGACTGCATCGCGCCGTCCCGCTGATTGTTGTCCACCGCGACCCGCGGCTGGTTCACGGGGATCTGGAGATAGTTCGGGCCGAGCCGGTGCCGCTGGGTGTCGGCGTACGAGAAGAGCCGGCCCTGGAGGAGCTTGTCGGCCGAGGGCTCGACCCCGGGCACGAGCGATGCCGGGCAGAACGCGGCCTGCTCGACCTCCGCGAAATAGTTCTCCGGGTTCCGGTCGAGGACCATCCGGCCGACCGGGACGAGCGGGTAGCGGTCCTCGGGCCAGGTCTTTGTCGCGTCGAGCGGGTCGAACTCGAGAACGGACTCGTCCTCGAACGACATCAGCTGCACGTAGAGCTCGAACTCGACCGTCTTCCCGGCAGCGATCGTGTCGTACAGGTCGCGGGTGGCGCAGTCCGGGTCCTCGCCCGCGAGCCGGGTCGCCTCGTGCCGGTCGATCGTCTCGACCCCGGCCGCCGGCTTCCAGTGGTACTTCACGTACACCCCCTCGCCTCGGGCGTTGACCCAGATGTAGGTGTTGACCCCGAACCCCTCCATCGTCCGGAAGCTCTTCACCGTGCCCCGGTCCGAGAAGAGCCAGGTGATCATGTGGGTCGACTCGGGGTGGAGCGAGATGAAGTCCCAGAAGCGACTGTTCGCCGAGGAGCTGACCGGGATGTTGGTCTCCGGCGCAGGCTTGAACGCATGGACCATATCGGGGAACTTGACCGCGTCCCGGATGAAGAAGACCGGGAGGTTGTTGCCGACCAGGTCGTAGTTCCCGTCTGTCGTGTAGAACTTCACGGCGAAGCCGCGGGGGTCGCGGACCGATTCGGCCGAGCCCCGGGCGCCGACCACGAGCGAGAACCGGACGAAGACCGGCGTCCGGGCGGACGGGTCCTGGAGGAAGGCGGCCTTCGTGTGCTCGGCCATGCTCCGATAGACCCCGAAGTACCCGTGGGCGCCGGCGCCCTTGGCGTGGACCACGCGCTCGGGGATCCGCTCGCGGTCGAAGTGCGCGAGCTTCTCGATCATGAGTACATCCTGCAGCAGGGCCGGGCCCCGGGCGCCGGCTGTGAGGGAGTGCTGGTCGTCCCCCACCGTGGCTCCCTGGTTGGTCGTAATGGTGCGCTTCTCCATCGTCTTTCCCGTGGCAGGATGTCGGGGGGGCGGGGATAAATGTATGGGTGAGCGGGAGAGGGTGTAGAGTCTCGATATCATGTCACCGACACAACAACCTCTGTGCGTACACGAAGATCCGTTCCGGGGGCGATCGTTCAACGAAGACCGTTTCGGGCTCTTTATCGTCCACACCGGCATGTGGTTTGATTCCCTTCTGCCAGTCGATGACATGGTCCATGTGAAGTCGTCCCCGGTCATCCGGTCGATATCCCTGAAAAGGCGCTCGATCGTCCGGTTCATCTACGGCGCTGCACGGCGCCGCAGGTCCGCCCCTGGACAGATCGATAGACTCATCGACCTCCCGGGTAACCATCGCCTAAGCGCGGTTCACTCTCGGACGGGCCTGTTTTGCGGCTCACCTCGCGACCAATCCCTTCTCAATCGAGCATACCCGCCCGTTTTCCTGATGTTCCGCAGCACGGTGGGCCGCGGGTATCAACCAGAATCAATTTTTTCAAGACTATTGATGACCCCCCCTTAAACACGGCACGCAGAGGACGCCGACCGCGATTCTGGTGACGGCACGCGCCGCGATCGAGAGCCACTCCGACGGGGCGAGGGTGAGGGCCATGGCGGCATACGCGGCAGCAATACCGGCCGCGATCAGGGTACCGCGGCGGGGATAGTGGTAGCTGGCGAGCGCGAAGGGCACAGAGAGCAGCCGCGGAAGTACCACCTTGACCCCTGCGAGGAGGCCGGCGAGGTTGTCGAGCAGGGCCAGGACGGCAGTGCCTGCCACGATGGCCGGTCGGACCAGAGATCGGCGCGCCTCCCGGGGTGACATGAAGCGGTATCTGGTGGCCGCAGAAAAATGATTGTCACGGCAGATCGGCGGTTTTATCTGCCGCCCCGCCGTCCATCCCCCTTATGGGGATCGTGATCCGCGAACTCGCGTCCGAGGAGTTCCCGCTCGTGGACCAGCTCTGGGAGGAGTACCGGGGCAAGGAGACAGACCGGACCATAGACCGCGTCTTCGGTGCGTTCGCCGACGGCGAGCTGGTCGGGTCCACGCGCGTCCGGCATCATCCCGAAGGGCTCGAGGTCGACGGCGTCTTCGTCTCGGAGGCGCATCGCAGCGAGGGGCTCGCGGGCCGGCTCGTCCAGGCCGTGCTCGACGAGTTCGGCTCCGACACCATCTGGCTCCACGCGACCATTCCGCTGGTCGGGTTCTACGGCTCGTTCGGCTGGGTGCCGATCGACGAGAAAGCCCTGCCGCCGACGATCCGCGAGCGGCTCGCGTCCTGCTCCGGCAATATGATAGGCTGCGGGGTCTCGCCCATGCGGCGCGATCCGGCCTAGGCGTACTCGAGGACGAGCCCTGCGCCGACCTCGCCGATCGGTACGGCCCGGGCGAGGGCTCGACCTTCTCCTTCACCCAGCCGGCCGCGTGAATCTACACGCTCGCCGACGCTGTCAGGCTCTTCAACCACCTCTCATCCTCTTTCCCCGGTATGGCGGATACGCGAGGATCGAATCGACACCTGGCGAGGGATAGATCGTTCACCCTGCCGGCCGCGTGACCCCCCGCTGCACCAACAGGTATATTGCCCGTTCCGACCACTAGTTTCCGCAAGGAGCACGATCATGACCGTCCGCCGTTTTAAGTGCAGGATCTGCGGCAATATCTATTCGCCGCTCGAAGGGGAACCCCAGAAGGGGATCTCGCCCGGAACCGAGTTTGAGGACCTCCCCGAGGACTACACCTGCTCCGTTTGCGAGCTCGAGGAGAAGGGAAAGATCGGCAAAAATTACTTCGAGGAGTGGAATCCGACCAAGTACGTCTGCCGGAACTGCGACTACGTCTACGACGAGGAGATGGGGGAGCCGCAGCGCGGGATCGCGCCGGGGACCCGGTTCGAGGACCTGCCGGCCAATCCCGACGATTACTGCTGCCCGGTCTGCCAGATTGATGAGAAGACCGTCAAGGAGATCGGAAAAGTCAGTAAGGACGCCTTCTCCCCGCTCGTCGAGGAGCCCGAAAAACCGGCTGAATCCCAGGGATCCGCCGGATCGCCCCCCTCCTAACCTTTTCCTCGTGATCGTGGCGCCCGCGTCTTTCCGGGACAGGGCCCTGCGCCTCGACCGGGACCATCTCCTGCACGGGACGCCGTGACCGACAACGGAATCGGGATCGAAGCGGAGTACTTCGACCGGATCTTCGTGATCTTCCAGCGGCTTCACGCCCGCGACGAGTACGAGGGGACCGGGATCGGCCTGGCCGTTGCCAGGAAGATCGTCGACCGGCACGGCGGCACCATCCGGGTCGAGTCGACGCCGGGCGAGGGCTCGACCTTCTACTTCACCCTGCCGGCCGCATAAGGTGACGGGGCGAACGGTCCATCAGCATTTTATACGCACGCGGCGGATGGAGTGTCAGACCAGTAACGGCTGTTGTGCATAAACGAGAACTCCGAACCCGTCCCGGCCGATGACGTGTCGGCGGCCGGGGAACCCGGCGCGGCCCCGCCCGCGGACGCGGGAGGCCTTCCCGCTACCGCTTCCCCGCGTGAGGATGACTCGTTCCCCATCGTCGGCATCGGCGCGATCCGGCCTAGGCGTACTCGAGGACGAGCCCTGCGCCGGCCTCGACGATCGATACGGCCCGGGCGAGGGCGCAGCGGGTGGCGAAGTCCACGCAATGGCAGGGATGGAGGGTAACCGCTGCTCGGACGCGGCACCCGTCATCGGTATTTCGTTCGGAAGACACTTCATAGGGGCACCGCCGGCCCGATCATAAACGTCGGCTCCTGGCAGCCAGAGCGACAGTAAACGTCGGTCGATGACGTTGCCGGAGAGGGCTGGAGTACCTGGAAGGGGCAGTACATCTGGATCTTCGGTAATGCGCGCCGCTGCCCGAATTCACCGCCGCCTCCGGAAACCTTTATGCAGATCGTTTCACTGATAGCGATGTGGTCCTCAGACCGGGCCAGGAGCAGCAGGGATGGAGAATGGGACGGAAGTCGGCGGGGCCTTTGACTATGACCTCGTGGTGATTGGGACGGGCGAGGCAGGGCCGGCCATGGCGCGCCAGGGCCGACGCGGGGGCTGGCGAGTTGCCATCACGGACGAGCTCCCGTACGGCGGCACCTGCAGCCAGCGCGGCTGCGTTCCGAAGAGGGTGCTGCACGGCGCGGCCGAGACGGTCATGCAGGCCCGCCACCTGCACGGGTCCGGGATCGCCGGCGACTGTCGCATCGAGTGGAACGACCTGATCCGTTTCAAACGCGAGTTCACGGATCCCGTCGCGGCGCGACGCGAGGCGACGTTCGCGGGGGAGGGCGTGGTCAGTCTCCACGGCCATGCGCGGTTCGCCGGCCCGAATACCCTCCGGATCGGGGACGACCTCGTCACCGCGCGGTTCATCGGGGTCGCGACCGGCTCGGTCCCCCGCCCGCTCTCCGTTCCCGGTGAGGGGCTGGTCTCCCTGAGCGACGAGTTCCTCGCGATGGAGTCGCTGCCCGGGCGGGTCCTCTTCATCGGCGGCGGCTACATCTCGTTCGAGCTCGGGTTCATCGCCGCTGCAGCCGGCGCCGGCGTGACCATCGTCCACCGGGGTGAGCGGGTACTCAAAGGGTTCGAGCCGTACCTGGTCGACCTTCTGGTGGAGGCCTGCCGGGAACTGGGCATCGAGGTGGTGACCGGCACGCCCGTTGCGGCCGTGGAGGCGATGGATGGAGGCGGGCTCCGTGTCCGGGGCGGCTCCCGGGCCTTCGAGGCCGACATGGTCGTCCACGGCGTCGGGCGAGTGCCGGACGTCGTCGGCCTCGAGCTCGAGCGCGGCGGCGTCGCGGCCGAC
>JADGNL010000139.1 GCA_017883495.1 Methanomicrobiales archaeon
CCCAAAACGGCGTCGCCGTAACGAGAGGCTGGGCGATCCCTCTGTATCTTCCACGGAAATTGAAAACAACCGATGTGATCGTCGCGAGCGATCCGGATTGGTTAAGGCCGCACAATCTTCAACAGTCTGGAGTGGGCCGCTGTGAACGAGCCCGCGGGGGTGTTCGACGCGAACGGAAACGGCCGCCTCGATTTCGGAGATATCCTGACCCCCCTCGATCGGCTCTGATCCTTTTTTGCCCTGCACCGCCAAGTGATTGATCGCATGGCTGCCGGATTCGATCAGAACGAGGTCGCCCGCTACGCCAAATTCCGCAAGGTGGACGGCGCTGCCTACGAAAAGGTGAATCGGTTCCTGCGCAGGCATACCTACATTACGGCCCGCGAATGGGCGCTGGCCCGGCTCTGCGCCGATTTCCGGACCACCTCGGGGGCGGAGATGACCTTCATCGGGCAGCACCTGCCCGAGCTCGTGCCGTTCATGACCGAGCCGTACTCGCCGCAGGCCGTCAACCAGGCGCGGAACTCGTTCAAGAAGAAGGTCCGCAAGTCCGGCGCGACCTTCTTCTACGGAGCCATGTGCGGCTTCTTCACGACCGAGGAGCTCGACGACCTCCTCTTCGAGGCGAGCGAGATCGCCCGCTTCCTCCTCGAAGTCGAGGGGACGAGCCTCGCCGTCGACGACGAGCTCGATATCGAGGACCGGATCGCGACGATCATGCGCTCGGTCGGACTTGCGGCGCAGACTTTACTCGAGACGCGAGCGCGGGGAGAGCAGGAATGAGAGTCGTCCAGTTCGCGGGCTGGTCCGGGACGGGCAAGACGACCCTGATCGAGGACGTGATCGCTGCGGCCCCGCCCGATCTCGCGATCGGCGTGATCAAGCATCTCGGGGGGGTGCACCCGTTCGCGCTGGACCCGGGACGGGATACGACCCGGTTTTACGAGCGGGGCGCTCGAGCCGTTATCGGGATCGACGCGGTCAAGGGCGTCACCGTGCAGCGGAGCGACACCCTCTTTACCGCGCTGGACCGCCTCTCGGACGCCGGGTGCCAGCTCGCGCTCGTGGAGGGGTTCAAGTCCGAGCCGTTCGCCCGGGTCGTGATCGGGGACCTCCCCTCGAACCGATGCGTGCTCCGCAACCCGGGCGCGCACGAGGTGCTCGACGCGCTCGATCGGTTCGACGAGTACGTCTCGCCCGGGGGCCTCCTCCGGATCTGCAGAGAGCAAGCGGGAGGAAACGGCGCTTTCGAATGCACCGGAACCCTCGCGGTCACGCCCGCGCTCGCCGCGGATCGTGCGGCCCTCGAACGGCTCGAGGCTCGTTGCGCGTCTGCGCCCGGCGTGGTCGCGGCCAGAGTGCACGGCAGGGTCTATGCCGGAGCAGGGACAATAGTGTTGGCGCTGATTGCCGGCGATCTCATCGACGGGAGCGCGGCGTTCGCCGCGTTCGCTGCTGCGGCGGGCGGCGCAACGGGGCCGGGAGGCCGATGATGGAGGAGAAGCAGCTCTTCGGGACAAATGGCGTGCGCGGTGTTGTGGGCGAGTCGATGACCCCGGGGCTCGTACTCCGAATCGGACAGGCGCTCGGCTCGATGCGGCCGGGGACAATCGCGATCGGGCGAGACACCCGGACCTCGGGGCCGATCCTTGTGGACGCGCTCAAGGCCGGATTGATGGCCACGGGTTGTGACGTGGTCGACTGCGGCGTTCTGCCGACGCCGGCCCTCCAGTATATCGTCCGCGACACCTTCGCGGCCGGCGCGATGATCACGGCCTCGCACAACCCCCCCGAGTACAACGGGGTCAAGATCGTCGAGCGCGACGGGACCGAGATGGGAGACGCGGAGGTGATCGCCCTCGAAGGTCGGCTCGTCCGCGAAGAGTACACTCTTGCCGGCTGGCGGGGTCTCGGCGCGGAGCGGGCCGCGCCGGACCTGGTCGAGCGATACCTCGACGGCATTCTCGAGCATTTCCCCACGGGAGTCGGAGCGGGCATGACAGTCGCCGTCGACCCGGGCTCGGGCCCTGCGGCCCTGACCACGCCCAACCTGCTCTCCCGTATGGGCTGCGAGGTCCATGCGATCAACGCCCAGCCGGACGGCACATTTCCGGGCCGGATGCCCGAGCCGACTGCGGACGGGCTCAAAGCCCTCGCCGAGATTGTGCTCGAGACCGGCGCCGCGTTCGGCGTGGCCCACGACGGCGATGCGGACCGTGCGGTCTTCGTCGACGACCGGGGGCGGTACCTCGAAGAGAACCGCGAGTTCGCCCTGATCGCGCGCCACGTCTGCCGGCGGCGGCAGGGCGTGATCGTGACGCCGGTCTCAACCTCGCAGCTGATCGAGGACGTGGCCGCCGCGACCGGTTGCACGGTCCGGTACACGCGCGTCGGCTCGATCTACGTGGCCCGGACCATGCTCGGGCTGATCGCGGCCGGCATCCCGGTCGCGTTCGGGGGGGAGGGGAACGGCGGGCTGATCTACCCCGATCACCAGTTCTGTCGCGACGGAGGTATGACTGCCGCAATGATGATCGGGATGCTTGCCGAGGCGGGAAGGCCGCTCTCGGCGCTGGCGGACGAGCTGCCCCCCTATCATTTCATCAGCAAGCGCATTCACACGCAACGACCGGACGAGGTGATCGCCGCGGTCGAGGCCGCGTTCCCCGATTTCTCGGCCGACCGGACCGATGGGGTCCGGATTGCGAAGGGAAAGACCTGGGCGCTCGTCCGTCGTTCGGGCACCGAGCCGATCGTCCGGGTCATGGTCGAGGCAGAGGACAGGCTCTCGGCCGAGACGATGCGGGATGCGATCCTCGAACGGGTCGCGCCATTTATCGGCTAAAGCGGCGTCGCGGGCAAGGACGGCCGGGGGATCAAGTCGTGAGGCGGGGGCCCGGCCACCGGAGGCGTGTCCATCGGCATCGGAACCCGTGGCGGAGTCGCATTCGACGGCGGGGCCGTTCCAGCCGGCACGCCCGTCCCGAGCGGAACGGGGACCGATGGCGTATCGATCACGTACGGGTTAAAGGGCAGACCATCGCCCCCGGATGTCTGCGCCGCGACGGCCGGAATCGCTGTGGGCGGCAGGATCGGTGGCGTGGTAACGGGTGGAAAGAGCGGAGGACCCAGACCTCCACCGGCGTCGTCGGGCCGCTCCAGGGCACGCGAGACGGTGTAGAGCGCGACGCATCCTCCCGCCGCGGCCATGACGGCGAGGAGGGCGAGAAGGGTCGCCAACTGCAGAAATGCCCGGTGCATCATACAGATCCAGCACTCCGGACAAAAAATGGTATCCGTCGTGCTCCTTCTCACACTAACGCGGTCACGAGGAGCGCGAGCAAAAACGGCACGATCAGGTTGTCGTTGACCGGGAGAACGAGCTCGGCCAGGGCGCCGACGAACGCAACCCCGACGGCGGCGACGGGTGTAAGGAAGAGGAGAAGAAACGGTGTCGTGAAGGCGAAGGCCGCCAGGGTTCCTTCGATGGACTTGCCGTTGGGCAGACGGTGGCGGCCGTACCGAAGCCCGGCGATCGTCGAGACCGAGTCCAGCACGCCGAATGCGATCGTCGCGGCAGCGGCTGATGATGCCGGGAAGAGGAGGAGCGCCGCGAGCAGCGAGAGTCCGGTATAATTCGCTCCGCCTACCGGCGTCTCGCGTGCCCGTATGAACGTGCCGACGAATCGGCCGGAACGGGAGGCATCCGATGGTACGCCAACGAGCGCGTCCGAGACGAGAAAACCCACGAGGAGCGCCCCGACGAGGATCACTGCGGGGAGACCGGGCGGCAGAACCAGGATCAGGACGCCCGCGCCGACTCCGAGGGCGAGGTGAGCGAGCTGCCGGGGATATTCGTCCCGGCAACGGCGGGCCCCGGTAATGCAGGTCGTATCAGGGTCTCCGGCGGGCGCGTCGGTGACGGTCCGGGTCATTGCCCGCCCCGGTTGGGGGGAATGGCACTTAATCGTATCTAACGGAATCGGAAACACGTTGGGTTGGTGCCCCCCGCCTCGAACTTCGGGGTGACAGACCCCGGATCGGAGAGGCCGCGTGCGGTCGAATTCGGCCGCCGAGACCTGGCGGGAACCGGCCGCGGACGGGCCGAGTTCCGATCCCGAGATTGCTTCGGCCGAGACCGGCGGCTCGACGCCGCAGGAGCGGGTGACGCTCGTATTCTTTGCCGCGATAGCCTCCACCACGCGAGGGGCAGTCGGGGAAAGCCGATGCGACAGTGTCGACGCTACTCCATCAGCTCACGGGCTCACCGTTCACGGTCAGTTCGACGGGAACCGACCGCCGGAGGGTGTCGGTCACGGGAGAGGTCGCGATGACCCGGGCCGCGAGCGCCGCGAGCGCCGACGGCGAGGCGTCCGACTCGATCCGACAACCGGCCCGGATCTCGGTGTATCCCGCGGGTGTCCCGCCGGGCAGCCCGAGAAAGCTGGCCAGGTCGAGCTTTCCGTCGAGCTCGATGATCAGGTTCCGGATCTCGAGCCCCTGCAGGGCCGCGTTATAGACGAACCCGACGGTGAGGCAGGCGCCCAGAGCGGAGAGCAGGATCTCGACCGCATTCGGTGCGAGGTCTGTCCCCACGAGGCTGGCGGGCTCGTCCGATGGGACTATGAAGTGGCGCACGGCTGTGGTAGCATGGGCGCCCTCTCGCCACTCCGTGATGGCGGAGAACTGCACGCGCCCCTGTTCCGGGTCCCGCTGAACGGACGAGACCAGAGCCCGGAGCGCCGATTCGTCGATGCCGTTTATCATGCCCGGGGATCATCGCGGCCGCTATTTAGCCCTATCGCCGGATCGGAGGGTCCGGCCGCCGACCACCATCGCTCAGAGCGCGAGAAACAGGACGAGCATCCCTCCGGTGACGAGGGTCAGGACGATCGCGATCGGGGCGCAGCGGCGGATCACCTCGCCCTCGATCCCGAGCTGGTCGATCACCGCGGCCGCGTTGATGATCTTGGCAGGCGCAATCCCGGACGCGATCCCCCCTGCGACCGCGTGAGCCGAGTAGACCTTGAGGAAATCGAGGTCGAGTACGCCCGTCGCCCGCTTCAGGATTCCATGGAACATCACGTTCGACGAGGCCTCCGAGCCCGAGACGAACGCGCCGAAGAGGCCGAGCAGGGGACTGACCGCCGGAAAGGCGACGCCGAAGATCATCGCCAGGGTAAGCCCGATCACCGCGTTCATGTTGATGTCCGCCGTGCCGGCCGCAAAGGTCAGCGCGCCTCCGATCACAGTCTGGCCGGACCAGTCCATCACGTATGCGATCGCGAAGAAGATGGCCGCAGCGAGGGTCGGGGCCCAGGCACGCCTCAGCCATGTGCCGACGATCTTCCGTGCCTCGTCGCGCCCGCGAACCATGAATGGCGCGGCGATCAGGGTCGAGACGAGGACCCAGGTATAGGCCTGGTTCAGCAGCTTCAGGTCGATCGCCTTGTCCGCGACGATGGGGATCTTCTGCAACGGCCCGAGCAGACCGTACAGGCCCGTCGAGATCATGGGAATGCTGATCGCGATGCAGAAGAAGACCAGCAGGAGCCAGGGGAGCGCGGCCCGCCCGATCGGCATCACGTCGGCCGGCATGTCCGCGCGTTTGGCCACGATCGGTTTGCCCTGGATGATACGGAACAGGAGCATGACCGCGATCGCGACCAGCCCCGAGAAGACGCCGACCAGCCCGATCGCCGAGACCGGGAGGATC
Source organism: Methanomicrobiales archaeon (assembly GCA_017883495.1). Classification (GTDB taxonomy): domain Archaea; phylum Halobacteriota; class Methanomicrobia; order Methanomicrobiales; family Methanospirillaceae; genus UBA288. The sequence continues at coordinate 5,717 of JADGNL010000139.1, forward strand.
CGGACGAAGAGGATGGCCGAGAGGCCAAGCGTGAGGCCGGCCACGAGGCCCGGCACGAGACCCTTTCTGACACCGTTCCATCCGTCCGCGATATAGAGCATCCCGAACGCGAACCCTGTCGAGATGACTGGGAGGAAGAGCGAGATCTGCGAGCCGAGCGCAGCGAGGTCCAGGTTGAAGACCTGGGCAGGGAGTGTGATCGGGACCGCGAGCAGCGAGAACGAGGTGAGCGGGTCGTATCCGAGGCAGGGGAGTGCGACGGCGGCCACCGGCGAAAATCCGAGCGCGAGCATAATCGGCGGGAGCATCGTGACCGGCGTGGCTCCGATCGAGACCAGGAAGGAGCCGAATCCGACGTTGAGGAGCATCACCTGTTCGTAGCGTTCGGCCGCGACGAGGCGGATGTACTCGGTGATCGAGGTGATCGCGCCGGTCACATCCATCATCGTGACCTGAAGGATGGTGAAAAGCACCATCAATGAGATCCCGAACGAGGCGAGAATTCCGTTCGCCGTGGCGAGCAATGCGATCGCAGGCGAGGTCGAGAAGAAGAGGACGGCGATGATGACGGTCAGTACCCATCCGACAAAGCCCATCAGGGTTCCCGATCGTTTGAGGAGCACGAGTCCGACAAAGATGACGAGGATGGGCAGGATGGCCAGGAGGAAGGATATGAGGAGGTCCACGGTGATCGCCTGTGCGGTGTATTTATTGTGCTATTCTGTCGGTTAAACGATGCCAATGACGGTGGACAATAACGGCCGTCACTTTCACACCGCGATCGCCGCTGCTCATATCCTTCCGCGTCGAGACTTGATCGCCCTCCGGCCGTGCCGTGGCCGGAGCCGCATCGGATCTCTTCTTCGCGATACACGATCGGAGCCGCAAATGTGGCTATGGAAGGTGCCGTCCTGGACCGTATCGCCTCCCACCGTCGAGGGACTCAGGCTGAAACCGAATAGCCGCGTCCGATTGCGTCATACTCGTTCCGGAGCCCCGGCGGAAGCAGGGAGACCGCGAGCATCACTCCGATCGGAATCAGGATCATGTCATCGATATGGCCGACGAACGGAATGAAGTCGGGGACGAGATCGATCGGGCTTGCGACGTAGGCGAGGGTGGCGGCCATCACGGCCTTTGCCGCGATCGGTACGCGCGGGTCGCGGACACCATGGAGGAGCATCTCGAGGGGGCCCCGGAATCGCCGCAGCCGTGAGTTCAGTGTGGTGAGTCGACGAACGGTCTTGATCAGACCCATGAGGGAGATGTTCGACGGGCCGGAATATGGATGTACAGTATGAGGCAAAAGGCATTGCCGGGACACGAAAGGCCCGTAGGGACCGAAGTATTTATGGCAACCGAGACCTACGGAGGGGTCCGGAGTGTGAGCCCGTGACACGAGATTGGCCGACCATAACGATCCTCTGTATCGCCCTACTGCTGTTCGTGAGCGCCGTCTCCGCGAGCGAAACCCAGAGCGCGACCGACGACAGAACGACGCTGCGCGCCTCGACCGCGGCGACGGGAAGCTCGCTCGTGCAGGTAGGGGGCGATACGTCAGGAGCCGCGGGTCAGCCGGCATGGATCGGTCTCTTCGTCCTCCTATTCGGCGGACTGCTCGCCGGGCTCTGGCTCGTCGTCGGCCTGCTCTCTGCCCAGGAGGCGATCGGCGAAACACGGCGGCGCCCTTCGCCGTCCGAACTCGGTCCGTCGCCGAACCGTAGCAGACATGACGAAGCGGCGCTGGCGGACTGACTCTGTGGAGGTCTCCGGTCCGGCTCTGTCAATGTTCACGAGTTTTTACCGATTCACGGCGATTGCCTGAGACGGTCGGGCGAACATTCACAGCCGACTCCACTTTGATAATGCCTCCGAAAAAGGAGAATGGCTGGGGCGGAACTCAAAGGTTGTTGAAGAGCCAGACGACGTCGGCGAAGTCAATTCTGCCGTTCCCGTTGTAATCGAACGCGGCCATCGGCTCGTTCGCGGCGCACCATGGCATCTGGTTGAAGTACAGGACGACATCGGCGAAGTCCTTCCGGCCGTTGCCGTTCACATCGTCGTACTTCCCGTTCGCCATGATGCTCCGCGGAAGACCGGAACCGCCGGGGACCGTCACCACGCCATATGTCGGGGTTGGCGTAACGGGGTTGAGATCCATCGAGTCTCGCATGACCTCGAAGACCTCCGTGTTGCTGATCCTGCGATTGGCGAATCGGTCCGCGCCCGGCCCGCTTGCCATGATCGGAACATCGGATGCCGTGTGGTCGGTCGTGGTAAAGAGTGGCGATACGCCTCCCTCGCCGTTGTCCTGAAGGATCAAACCGCCGGTCTCGTGGTCTGCGGTGACGATCAACAATGTGTCTGGATGCCGGTCGGCAAAGGTGAGCGCTGTCTGCACTGCATCGTCGAAGGCGAGGACGTCACCGGTCATGGCCGGGGCGTTATTGGCGTGGGAGGCGATGTCGATCAGGCCTCCCTCCACCATCAAAAAGAAGCCGTCCTCGTCCGTGGCGAGCGCGGAGATCGCCTTCCCGGTCATTGTTGAAATGTTCGGCTGCTGCGAACCCACCCGCTCGATCTCGTACCTCATCATGCTCGGAGCGAAGAGTCCCAGCACTTTCGTACCGGGCGTCGTCGG
>JADGNL010000140.1 GCA_017883495.1 Methanomicrobiales archaeon
GAGCACGTCGGCCGTCCAGGCCCCGCCGGGGCCGCGCGACTCGATGTCGGTGGCCCACCCGAGCTCCCTGCAGCGCTGGTAGACGGCGACCTGAAGCCGCTCGTGCTCGGACGATTTCGGCGTGCTGTTCGGGCAGTCGTTCTTCGGGTAGTGCTTGAAGTAGGGCCGTCCGCGCTGCGACGTCGCGAGGGCCATCGGTTCTCCGCAGTGCGGGCAGGAGTACGCGGCGTCGCCGGCCTTCCGGCGCTGCTTCTCCTCGCGCCACGCCGAAGCGGAAAAATCGAGACTGATCACGGGCTCGCCGTTGCAGAGCGCCTTGAACGGCATGATGATATGGTGCGTTCAAATTCGTAATGAGAGAGCGGATCGAGGCCCCGTCACCGGCCGGGCGGGGATCGCGGCATGTACGCCGGCAGGCGCGGCCGGAGCCGGCAGCGATCCCCGGCGTCTCATTCTCCTGTGCCGGATTCTTCCCGCGTCCTCTCCGCACTTTCGTCCTTTGCCTTCTTCATGACCTGGGAGAGTGCGACGATTCCGGTCGTGTCTCCCAGTCCCATCGTATTGAGGGCGGGTGCCGGGACGAGGACCAGGACGGCATTATTGGACTTCAGCCCCTCGTACAGCATATTCATGCCCCGGAGGTGGAGGGCGGTCGGGTTATCCGTGTATACTTTTGCAGCCTCCTCGAAGCTCCTGGCGATCTGCCGTTCGGAATCGCCGAGGATCACCCGCGCCTGCCGTTCGCGGTCCGCCTGGGCCTGCATCGACATCGCGTCCTGCAACTGGAGCGGGATAACCACGTCGCGTATCTCCACGGACAGGACGTTGATCCCCCATCCGTCGATCCTGGCCTGGATCGTCTTCTGGAGTTCCTTATCGATGATCTCTCTCCCGGCGAGCATGTCCGCGAGGACCGTCTTCCCGATGACGTCCCTGAGCGCGGTCTGGGCCGCCAGGAGGACCGCTCCGCGGAAATCGGCAACCTGGAGCGCCGCTTTCTCCACATCGGTCACCTGCCAGAAGAGCACCGCGTCCACGTTCACCGGCACGGTATCCTTGGTAAGGGTCTGCTCTGCCGTGAACGAGGTCGTGATCACCCGGAGGTCGATGATATACGGGACGGTATTGAGGAAGGGGATGATCAGGATCAACCCGGGCCCACGAATTCCGACGAATCTTCCGAGATACAGTACGACGATCCGTTCCCACTGCTTGACAATCCTGATGCTTTTCGCAACAAGCACGAGGACGATGATCAGGATCACCAGGATTATCACTGTCGTCACGAGGTCTACCATTCGCAATCCGCCTCCAACGAACCTTACTGGAGGAACGTGGAAGATAATGGTATCGAACGCCGGCCCGGAAGCCGGGGCCGACTCGTGTCGTTGTTGTTCGCTCGGTCATCTTCCGTCGTCCCGATGCGGCGGTCGGGCCGGGCGCGCGACCGGGTTCCGGACGATTCCGTATATCGTCGTCCGGTCCACGCATCCGCCTGCGGATAAGAACACCCGGCAGATCGGCCCCGACCTCCCCGGTTCGGGAGTCGCGGTGCCGCACCGGGACGCCTAAAATAAATACCTCCCCGCGATATCCTTGCCCCAGTCGGGACGGCGGCCCGGTTGCGCTGGGCGCTCCGTGCCCGTGCCGGGGAACGGCACGAGCGGGCGGGGCCGCCGCGTCGGGGAGGTGCTCTGTGGTCAAACACGGCGGGTCCAGAATATCGGTCGTCGCGGCCATCGCCGGCAACCTGATCATCGCGATCATCAAGTTCGTCGCGGCCGCGCTCACCGGCTCGTCGGCCATGATCTCCGAGGGCATCCACTCGCTCGTCGACACGGGCAACGGCGGGCTCATCCTGCTGGGCCTGAACCGCTCGAGGCGGCCCGCGCATCCGCGGCACCCGTTCGGCCACGGCAAGTCGCTCTACTTCTGGACGAACATCGTGGCGATCTCCATCTTCGGCATCGGCGGCGGCATGTCGGTGTACGAAGGGATCACCCACATCCTCGATGCCGTGCCGGGCGTCGGGCTGCGCGACCCCACGTCGGCCTACATCGTGCTCGCCGCCTCCTTCGTGGTCGAGGCCAGCTCGTTCACGGTGGCTATCCGCCAGTTCCTGAAGGCCAAGGGCGGGACGGGCGCGTGGCAGTTCTTCATGCAGTCCAAGGACCCGGCCATCTACATGGTCGTCTTCGAGGACAGCGCGGCCATGCTCGGCCTCCTCTTCGCGTTCCTCGGAGTCTTTCTCGGTCACGTATTCGATAACCCGTACTTCGACGGCGGGGCCTCGATCGCGATCGGGCTGCTCCTGATGGGCGTGGCCTGGACCCTGGCGTCGCGGACGGGGGCCCTCCTGCTCGGCGAGGGCGTCACTCCGGACGAGCTGGCGGACATCCGGCGCCGCGTGGAGTCGGACCCGGACGTGGAGCGCGCCGGCGACATCCTCACCATGTACCTTGGCCCCCACGACCTGCTCGTGAACATGGGTGTCTCCTTCGTCCGGGGGATAACGGCCGAGCGAATGCTCGAGGCGATCCACCGGATCGAGGCCGACCTCCACGGCGCGTACCCCGAGACGAATCGCGTCTACATCGAGATGGAGTCACTGCCGGCTCCCGCGGAGTCGTAGCGCGGCGCCGCGCTCCTGGCCTCTGCCGGGATCGCGTCGCGCGGGAAGAGAGGGGTATGGAGTGGTGAAGAGCCCGGCGGCACCGCTACGGTCGTTGCCGTGGAAGAATGAACGTCGATGCCCGTTCGGGGACGAGGCGCCCCGGCCGGACCCGTCGCCGGGGAGACGAGACACGGGCGGGAGGGCAGGGCCCCCGCCGGGCCGGCACGCCCCGTCTATGCGAGGGCCGCGACGTACGCCTCGACCATGACCTCGAGGTCGGCCGGCGTCGGCGGGCGCCAGGTGCCGGTCACGGCCTCGTAGCAGGCCGCGATCCGGGCCACGGCGACTCCTTCGGGGGTCCCGGCGAAGTGGGCCGCGAGCTGCCGCGGGGTCATGCCCTCCAGGTGCGCATCGGGCTCCCGCGCGGCGAGTTTGGCCACGAGGTCCCCGTAGACCGCGCCGATCCCGCAACGCATGCCGTTTCCGGCGAGCGCCCACGCGGCGGCGCGCAGGTCCGCGTTCGCGGCGGCGGCCGGCAGCGCCGTCGTCTCGGCCGGCGGAACAATCTCGACCGGAGGGGTCGCCGGGGGCGCCGCCGCGGGCGGTTCCTCTACGGGCGGCGCGGCCGGCGGCGTGGCGACCGGCTTCGCCGCTGCGGCCGTCGCGGGCGTCGGGGTCTCCGGCCGGAAGAGGGCGGTCAGGTCCGCGTCCCCTGGCAGGGGCTGCTCCGGCTCCCTCCGCGACCGTCGCCGCCGGAGGCCGTAGCCGCCGGCAGCCAGGAGCAGGACGACCAGCACGGCGACGGCCGGCAGCGCCCAAAACGGCAGGGTCGGCAGGGGCGGCAGGAGCGCCCCGCCCGGGACCACGGCCGTCACCACGCTGCTCGCGGCCGGGCCGAGGGGGCGGCCGTCGGCGAACGAGACGTTCGCCACGACCTCGTGCTTCCCGCCCGGGATGCCCGCTTTGACCTCGAACTGCCCCTCGGGCCCCGTCATCGCGTCGGACCAGCCGTAGTTGTCGAAGACCAGGTGGACGGCCGCGTCCGGCACGCCCCTCCCCGACACGGTCACGTTCCCCGTGCAGAGGAGAGCCGACTCGTTCTGCCAGGTGGACGGCACGGCGTCGAGCAGGACCAGCGGAACGGTCGAGGCGACCTCGAGGCTCGCCTCGGCGCTCCGGTTCCCGGCCTCGGCGAAGACGGCGTGCGCTCCCGCCGGGATTCGGTCGATCAGGTAGTCGAATCGATAGGCGCCGCTGCCGTCGGGCGCGCTTCGGCCGGCCTCGATGCCGTCGACGAGGATCCGGACGGTCGCGTTCCCTGCTCCGCTTCCGGTGCACCGGACGACGTCGCCCCAGACGGCAGGCGACCGGGGCATGTCGAGGACGAGGGTGAGCGGACCGGCCGGGGTCACTGCCGACGCCGGGGTGGCCGTGGGCAGGGCCGGCGTGGGGACGGTGGTCTCCGTTCCCGCACCAGGCGGCGTGGGAGTGGACTGGGGCGATTGGGAGGTCGGCGTCACCGGCACGGTCGCCATATCGGGTCCCGGCGTGGTGGCGATCACGGCGGGCTGGGCGGCTCCGGCGGTCACGACCAGACAGATGCAGGCGAGGGCAACGGCCGCGGCGAGGGCTGCGTAAGGTCTCATGGCTTTCACTCTCCGAAATTCCGTGATTGAGAGCTTCGCGTACCGCTAGATATCTCCTTCGCCGAAGCAAACGAAAAGCTAATTACCCA
>JADGNL010000017.1 GCA_017883495.1 Methanomicrobiales archaeon
AGACCGAATCTGCTTTGTACCGGGCGCGCCCACACTCTCCCCCATGGTGCGGACGTTCGTCGCGGTCGACCTCCCCGAGGAGATGCGGAACCGGATTGCGGAGGTCGCGCAGGCACTTCGCGGCTCGGCGGCCCGGCTCACCTTCGTGGCCCCGGCCCAGATCCACGTCACGCTCGCGTTCCTCGGCGAGGTCGAGGAGGACCGGCTCGGCGCGGTCGCGGCTGCCCTCGAGGCCGTCCGGCCGGCCCCGTTCGAGCTCGCGGTCGGCCCGATCGCCGGGAACAGCCGGTCGTCGCCGCGGACCATCTGGTGCCCGTGCACGGACGACGGCTCGCTCGCAGCGCTCGCCGGGGCCGTGGGGGCCGCGCTCGAGCCGCTCGGCTTTGCCCCCGAGCGGCGGGCGTTCCGCGGCCACGCCACGGTCGCCCGGGTCAAGGTCTTCCACCCGTCCCTCCTTGACCGGCTCGGCGCCCTGCCCCGCGATGGCTTCGGGACCTTCACCGTCGACCGGTTCCGGCTCAAGAAGTCCACGCTCACGCCGCAGGGCCCCCTGTACGAGGACCTCGCCGAGGTGGTCCTCTGACCGACGCGATCCGCGAAGCCGTCCTCGCCGAGATCCGGCCGCGGCCGGACGAGCTCGTCCAGCTTCAGGCCGTGATCGACCGGCTCACGCCCGCAATCGAGGCCCGGGGGGTCGGGGCCATGGTCGTCGGCTCGGCCTCGCGCGGCACCTGGGTTCGGGGCGACCGCGACCTCGACCTCTTCCTCCTCTTCCCGCCCGAGCTCGACCGCGATTCCCTCGAGCGGGACGGCCTCTCCATCGCCCGCGCCATCGCGATCGAGTTCGGCGACGGCTACCGCGAGAAGTACGCCGAGCACCCGTACATCAACGCGACCGTGGACGGGATCGACGTGGACCTGGTCCCGTGCTACTGCGTGGAGTCGGCCACGGGGATCCAGAGCGCGGTCGACCGGACGCCGTTCCACACGCGGTACGTCGCCGACCGGATCGCGGGGCTCGTGGACGACGTCCTGCTCCTGAAGCAGTTCGCCAAGGCCGGCGGGGTCTACGGCTCGGACCAGATGACCGAGGGCTTCGCCGGGTACCTCTGCGAGCTCCTGGTGCTCCGGTACGGCTCGTTCGAGGGAGTGCTCGAGGGCGCGAGCGGCTGGCGTCCGGGGACCGCGATCGACCTGGAGGGGCACGCGGCCAAACGGTTCGAGGAGCCGCTCGCGGTGGTCGACCCGGTCGACCCGAACAGGAACGTCTCGGCCTCGGTCTCGCTCTCGCGCATGATGGCCTTCGTGGAGCTGGCGCGGGGGTACCTCGCGGCCCCGTCGACCGCGTTCTTCGAACTCCGACTGGAGCCGCCGATCCCGGCCGACGCGTTCGCGGCGGGACTCGCCGCACGCGGGACCGCGCTCTACGCCCTCCGGTTCCCGACCCCGAACCTGATCGAGGACGTGGTCGTGCCCCAGCTCCGGAAGAGCCTCGAGGGGCTGACTCAGCTCCTCGGGCGGCACGGCTTCACCGTGAACCGGGCCGACTGCGAGATGGGCCCCGACCACTGCCTGCTCGTCTTCGAGCTCCTGGTCGACACCCTCCCGGCGGTGGCGCGCCACCAGGGCCCGCCGGTCTGGAACGGCGAGAACGCGGCGAAGTTCCGCGAGAAGTACGCGGCGCCGCCCGGGGGCGGGCCGTTCGCGGGCCCGTTCATCGAGGACGGGCGGTACGTGGTCGAGGTCCCGCGCCGCTACCGGACGGCCGCAGCCCTGCTCGGGTCGGAGGAGATCCTCGGGGTCTCGCTCGGCAAGAACGTCCGCCGGGCCCTCGGCAAACGCGAACTCCTGATTGGCGTGGGCTGCTGGTCCGCGGAGTTCGCGCCGTTCCTCGGGGCCTTTCTCGACCCGGCCTCGCCGCTCGTCCGGCTCGAGCGCACCTAGAGGACGCCGTCGCCCCGCTCGCGCGTCCGGACACGGACCGCGTCGTCGAGCGGCTGGACGAAGACCTTGCCGTCCCCGGGCTCGCCCGTGCGGGCGGCCTCGCAGACCAGGTCCACGACCCGCTCCACGGCCGAATCGTGGACGGCCACCTCGACCCGGATCCGCGGCAGGAGGTCGATCACGTACTCGGCCCCGCGGTACTGCTGCCGGATGCCGCGCTGCTCCCCGCGGCCCCGGACCTCCGTGACCGTCATCGAGCCGAACCCCGCCTCCCCGAGCGCCTGCGTGACCGCCTCGAGCCGGCTGTCCCGGATGATCGCCACGACCATCTTCATGGTTGGGGAGTCGCTCCCGGCCTACTTATGCCTGATCACCATGCCGTCCGCGTCGTGCCGAAGGCCTCGACGTACGTGGCTGTCCGCAACAGGATGGAGCGGTAGCGGTTGAGGCCGAGCGCGACCTCGTCGAAGGAGGCGGTCCCGGCTTGCGAGGCGTGGCACCGGATCACGGCGGCCTTCCTACCGGCGACGTTCGAGATATCGACCGTGAAAGCGACCTCGGCGAGCGGGGTCCAGACCTCGTACAGCCTCAGTTCGCCGGCGCGGTGGGCGTCGCCGAGCTCGGGGAAGGCGTGCGCCCCGGCCCGGCGCACGGCGTCGATCGCGGAAGCGGCGAGGGCGGCGTGGTCGGGGTGGGCGTCGGCGGGATGGGGGGCATAGACGATCTCCGGCCGGAGCTCGCGGACGAGCCGGACGAGCGCGGCCACGAGGTCGTACCCGGCCCAGGCGAGCCGGCCGTCGGGGAAGCCCAGGAACCGGAGCTCGGCCGCGCCGAGCACGGCGGCGGCGGCCGTCGCCTCCTCGCGGCGGATCGCGGCCAGCGCCGCGGGGGCCGTGCCGATGCCGCCGGCTTCGCCGTCGGTGGCGCAGGCGACGGTCACACGGTCACCCCTGTCCGCATGGAGGGCGAGGGCGCCGCCGCACCCGATCTCGGCGTCGTCGGGGTGGGGGCCGAGGGCGAGGACGTTCATGGTGAGCGGTGGCCGTGCGAGGAGAAGGCGGTTTCCATGGCGGATCCCGACCGAAAGAATAACCATTATACTCCGTCCCCCCGGATCACTTCTCATGGCCCGGCTGCTTCCCGTTCTCTGCGCTCTCGTCCTTCTGCTCGTCCCGCTCCTCGCCGGCTGCCTCGGCGCCGGGCAGGCCGCGGTGCCGCCCGCGGCGAACGCGAGCCCGAACGGAACGCCGGTCTCGAACGCCACCCACGGAGCCACAATGACGAACACATCAGCCACCCTGGTCTTCCGCGACCTCGACCTCTCCTTCGAGCTCGTCCGGACCCTCGGCAAGGCCCTCGGGCACGGGGCCGACCTCGGCGAGAGCCTCGAGACGGCCCGCCGGATCGCCGCGCACGAGCCCGAGGGGCTCCGCCCCGTCCTCGATGCCTGGTACCGCGAATGGAACGCGACGGCCGAACGCATCCACGCCATCGGCGTCGAGAGCGAGGCGAAGAACCACACGGTCAGCGCCGGGGAGGCCTATCTCCGGGCCTCGGAGTACTACCGCGCGGCCGACTTCTTCCTCCACGACGACCCGGCGAATCCCGAGATCGTCCGGCTCTGGGACGCCATGCACACGGACTTCGTGCGCGGCCTGAACCTCACGGGCGTCCGGTTCGAGGAGGTCGAGATCCCGTACGAGAATACGACCCTTCACGGCTACTTCTTCCCGGCGTTCGCCGACGGCCGCCGTGCGCCGACGGTCATCGTCCACCAGGGCTTCGACGGCACCGCGGAGGAATGCTGGTTCGGCGTCGGGGCCGACGCCGTCGCCCGCGGCTACAACGTCCTCGCCTTCGACGGCCCCGGGCAGGGCAGGGCCGTCCGCAAGCAGGGCCTCCATTTCCGCCCCGACTGGGAGGCCGTGGTCACGCCCGTGCTGAACTGGACCCTGGCCCGGCGCGACGTGGACCCCGGCCGTGTCGTGCTCTACGGGATCAGCATGGGCGGGTACCTCGCGCCCCGCGCGGCCGCGTACGAGCCCCGACTCCGGGCCGTGATCGCGAACGAAGGGGTCTACGACGTCTTCGAGAACGACGCGTCCGCGGCGAGGATGACGACGGCGCAGCTCCGCGACTTCATCGAGAACGAGCCCGACGCGTACAACCACGCCGTGGCCGGGATGATCCGGAACAGCACCCAGCTCTACTGGGCCACCACGCACGGCCAGTGGGCCTTCGGCGTGAAGACCCCGGCCGAGCTGATGAAGGCTCACGAGGCCTACACCATGAACGGCTCGGCCGACCGCATCCGCTGCCCGGTCCTCGTCCTGGATGTCGAGAGCGAGCAGTTCTTCGCCGACCAGAGCCGCGAGCTCTACGACGCCCTGCCGGCGGATCGGCGGGCGATGATCACCTTCGGCGCGAACGAGGGGGCCGGGCTCCACTGCCAGGCCGGCGCCCAGCTCCTGGGGAACCAGCGGATCTTCGACTGGCTCGACGAGGAGCTCGCGCGGGGGCAGATCGCGCCCACCCCGGCGTCCGGCGGTGCGATTCGGAAGGGATAACACCGGCCGCGCCCATCTCCTGTGCATGTCGCTCCCGGCCCGGCCGGCAGTGGCGCTCGGCGGCGCGATCGGAACCGGGTTCGATCCTCAGCGCGCGGGCCGGCGAAAGATATGATATCTGACAGGCGAGATTCAGAAAGAGTTATGGCCTCCCCCCTCCGGGTCCTCCTGGTCGACGACGAGCCCGACCTGCTCGCGATCGGGAAGCTCTTCCTCGAGCGGGCGGGGCCGTTCCGGGTCGAGACCTGCGGCTCGGCCGGCGCCGCGCTCGACCTCCTCGCCAGCGAGCCTTTCGACGCGATCGTCTCGGACTACCAGATGCCGGAGGTGAACGGCATCGATCTCCTCGCGCTCGTCCGGAAGGGGCACGGGAACCTCCCGTTCGTCCTCTTCACCGGGAAGGGGCGGGAGGAGGTCGCCGTCCAGGCGATCGACGAGGGCGCGGACTTCTACGTGCAGAAGGGCGGGAACCTCGAGGCCCAGTTCGCCGAGCTCGCGCACAAGACGCGGGTCGCGATCGAGCGGCGCGCCACGGAGCGGGCACTCGAGGAGCGCGAACGGCGCTTTCGCGCGCTAATCCAGAACTCCTCGGACATCATTCGGATCATCGACCGTGACGGCCTGATCGCCTACGATTCAGGCTCGGGCTCGCGGATCCTCGGATACCCGCCGGAGTCGGTGCTCGGCCACAGCCCGCTCGAGTTCATCCAC